>JAJKIB010000118.1 GCA_021154745.1 Mycobacterium sp. | reverse complement strand
GACAAGGGCGCACAGTTCTTTGGCGTTCTGGCCGTGCGGAATCGCCGGCGCGTCGGTGCCGCACGCGATCCGCACCCCCGCGGCGATCGCCTTCGGCAACATCGACTGGGCCCGCGGAAAAACCTCTTCGGCCTTCTTACGCAGCTCCGGGGCAATCCGGTCGACGGCCATCGCTTCGGTGAGATAGGTGGTCGACACCAGGAACGTGTCGTGGTCGACCATCATCTGAATCGTCTCGTCGGTGGCGAGGAAACCGTGTTCGATGCAGTCGATACCGGCCCGGATGCAGGCGCGGATGGCACTGTCCCCCACCGCATGTGCCGCGACCCGCACGCCTGCCCGATGGGCCTCGTCGGCGATCGCGGCGAATTCCTCGTCGGAGTACTGCTGAGCACCCGGGGCGGTGCTGTGCGACATCACGCCACCGGATGCCGATACCTTGATCAGCTTGGCGCCGTGGCGGATCTGGTAACGCACGCACGCCCGGACATCATCGACACCGTTGGCGATGCCCTCGGCGACCGACAGCGGCATGATGCCCGGCGCGAGTCGCTGAAACACCGTGGGGTCGAGGTGCCCGCCGTACGGGGTGACGGCGTGCCCGGCCGGAAAGATTCGCGGGCCGATGTGCCAGCCCTGCTCGATGGCGCGCTGCAGCGCGACGTCGAGCAGATAGCCACCGGTTTTCACCATGAGCCCGAGGTTGCGCACGGTCGTGAAGCCGGCCTCGAGCGTGGTCCGCGCGTTCACCGCGCCGCGCAGCGTGCGATACGCGGGGTCGTCCTGCACACCGTGCATGGGATTGGGCAGGCCCTCCGGCCCGCCAGGGCCCCCGATCAGCAGGTTGAGCTCCATGTCCATCAGGCCCGGCAGCAACGTCACATCGCCAAGGTCAATCTCCGTCGAATCAGCCGGTAGCTCAACGGGATTCACTGCCTGGATCCGGTCGCCGTCGACCACCACCACCGCAGGCGAACGCACCTCGCCGGCGTCGATGTCGGCCCAGCGGTCGGCGCGCAGGACGGTGGTCACGGGACCGGTTCAGCAAGGCAGTCGAGTGTGGCCGCGCCGGAATCGGGGACGCGCGGCTGTTTCCAGCACTCGACGGGGAACGACGCCATGATCATCGAGTAGAGCAGGTGCATCAGATTGAGCACGTCTTCGGGCATGTCGTCGAGGGGAAACTTGTCGCAATAGGAGATCGCCTCCTCCGCCCGCGGTGTGATGGCGTCGTAGAAGGCCTGCATCTCGGCCATCGAACTGGCCAGCCGCTTCGCGAAGCGCTCTGGCTCGGTAGCGAGGCACCACTGCGAAAACCTTTCCAAGTCAGCGAATTCGGCAGGCAATATCGCAGTCATCTCCGATCACACTCCTGCCGTCTTGCGCTGATAGTCGTCCACCCAAGCGGCGGTTTCCTTGTGTAGGTGACGAATGAGCACCTCCTGATCGCACAGCAAGAACTTGTCGACGACCTGGGATTCAACCATCGTCTGGGTGGCCTCAAGGGTATTCGCGTCCTGCAGCCCGTACTCCTTGAACGACACGGCCGCCAGCTCCTGGGCGATGCGCTCCCTCGGCGTGCGTGGCTGTGGGAAGTACAGCGTGCCCTCGAAGATGTGTGTGTTGTACGACGTGGGCCAGTAGTGGTAGGTCAGGTACCAGCCCTGGCCCCAGATCAGGACCACGAAATTCGGGAACAGCTGGAATGAATCCAGGCCCCAGGGATCGCATTTCGCCGGATTCAGTCCCGGCGGCATGTCGCCCAAATCGGGCTTGTCCCACGGCCCGAACAGCCCACTCTGGCAGATGTCCTCGATCGGTTTGCGCATGTCGGGGTCCATCTCCCAGGCCCGCACACCCGAGGTGCTGACCAGACGATGCGGCCCGTCGATCCGATAGTGCGGCGCCTCAAAACCTGCCTCCGCTGCGGCCTTTGAGTACTTGGACGGCGACTGGTTCGCATGCAGAACCGGTGCGTGATAGAACTCCTGAAACGCGTCCATGTAGAGCTTCCAGTTGGCCTTGACCTCGGAGCGGTAGTAGAACCTCGAGGTCATCTGGTCGAAGGGATAGCCCTCCAGCCCCGTGACCATCGGGCCAAGGAAGTCGCGGAGCGTCCGCTCGGGCTCGTCAGCAAGGTTGACGAAGATGAACCCCTCCCAGACGTCGCAGTGCACGCCCACCAGGCCGTAGCGGCTCTTGTCGAGATCGAAGAACTCGCCCTCCTGCTGCACGAAGGTCAGGTTGCCGTCGAGGTCGTAGCGCCAGGCGTGGTATTTGCAGGTGAACTGCCGGCACACACCGCTGGTCTCCTCCAGCGGCATGTCGTTCCACACCAGCTTGTTGCCGCGGTGCCTGCAGATGTTGTGATACGCCTTGACCTCACCCGCGGTGGTGCGTACCACGATGATCGACGTGTTAGCGACCTTCAGTTCTTTGGTGAAGTAGCTTCCTTTGCGCGGAAGTTGTTCGACGCGACCGACATTGAGCCATGCGCGCTTGAACACCGCTTTGCGTTCGATCTCGTAGAAGTCAGGGCTGATCGAATCCTCGTAGGACACGGGCTCGGTTCCGAGCGCAGGGTAGTGCTGGGTCCAGCTGCCCTCCGGCGGCTTGGGGAAACGAGCCATCGGCCTCTCCTATCCACTCGGGTAGCGCCGACGGTATATGCTTCACGCAACAATCACAAGTAGTTGATATTGCCGTCATGTCGTCGTGGAGGGAGACACTCGCTTGCGTCAGGAAGAGGTGTTCATCGGTGGCAATTGGACGAAGGCGAGCACCGACCGGCGCATCGAGGTCGTTTCCCCGCACACCGAGGAACCGGTGGCGCGAGTCGCGGCCGCTGGACCCCACGATGTGGACCAGGCGGTCGAGGCCGCACGCGCCGCTTTCGACACGGGGCCGTGGCCGCGGCTGGAACCCGCCGAGCGCATCGACGCCGTGCGCCGGCTCGCCAAGGTGTACGGCGAACGGCGTCCCGAGATGGCCGAACTGATCACCTCCGAGATCGGCGCGCCGATCAGCTTCGCCCAACGGGCTCAGGTCGGATTGCCGGCAATGATGATGAACGCGTTCTGCGAGCTGGCCAAGTCATATCCATGGCGCGAGGCGCGGACAGGTCTGTACGGCACCGACATTCACATCCGCCGTGAGCCCGTCGGCGTCGCCGCCGCGATCGTGCCGTGGAACATGCCGCAGTTCCTCACCGTCACCAAGCTGATACCGGCGCTGCTCGCCGGCTGCACGGTGATCCTCAAACCCGCGCCGGAGTCGCCGCTTGACGCATTGCTTCTCGCCGAGATGATCGCCGAGTCGGAGCTGCCGCAGGGTGTGGTGAGCGTGCTGCCCGGCGACGCGTCGCTCGGCGAGTTTCTGGTGAAACATCCCGGCGTGGACAAGGTGTCATTCACCGGCTCGACGGCCGCCGGCAAGGCTGTCGCCGCAGCGTGTGCGAGCGATCTGCGGCGCGTCAGCCTCGAACTGGGCGGCAAGTCCGCCGCGATCGTTCTCTCCGACGCCGACCCCGGCATTGTCGCCGCCGGTGTCAGATCGGCCAGCCTGTCGAACAGCGGCCAGATCTGTAATGCCTTGACTCGCATCCTCGTTCCGGCCGGCCGGGCCAAAGACTTCACCGACGCGTTGGCGGCCGAGATGACGTCCATGGTCGTCGGGGACCCGATGGACAGCGCCACCCAGGTCGGCCCGCTCGTCGCACAACGCCAGCAGCAGCGGGTGCGCGGCTACATCGAGACAGGACAGCAGGAGGGTGCCCGCCTTGTGGTCGGCGGCACCGCAATGCCGAACGGCATCGACCGCGGATGGTACGTCAAGCCAACGCTTTTCGACCAGGCCGACAACTCCATGCGAATCGCCCGTGAGGAGATCTTCGGTCCGGTGCTGACCGTCATTCCCTACACCGACGAAAACGATGCGGTGGCGATCGCCAACGACTCCGACTACGGCCTGGCGGGCTCGGTGTGGACCGACGACACCGACCGCGGCCTCGACGTCGCCGCGCGCATCCGCACCGGCACGTTCGGCGTCAACCAGGGCTACACCATGGACCCGTTCGCACCGTTCGGCGGCGTGAAGGGCAGCGGCTACGGGCGCGAGCTCGGCCGCGAGGGCATCGACGGCTACACCGACTCGAAATCCATTGCGGTTGCTGCCGGTAAGGGAGTATGAGTCACGGCATTTTGATTACCGACACGTACATCTCCACGATCGGCCTGTAGAGGTCCACATCATCGAGTTGGCTGACCAGTTCGACGGAGTCAGTGGTGGCCACGAGTACGTGAGCGAACGTCAAAGGCGGGATCAACAGGGCTCCGCCGAGCCGGTCGATGCCCTCGACGATGAACTTCGCCAGCGCCTCGACGACCTCTGATCTCTTCGCGGCCACTCGTTCCCGCGCGTCGGGGTTTCGCAGCAGATACAAGGTGAACTCGTGTCCCAATGCGGCGTGCTCGGCGCCGCGGTCACGGCTCAGTTGGCGCCAACGCTCGGCGATCTCCTCCAACTCGCGCGCCCCGATCTGCGTCGCCGACGACATCACCTCAGCGAAATTGTCGAAGTAGCGCCGCCAGTACCGGTCGCTCACGGCTAAGAAGAGCTCTTCCTTCGTGGCGAAGTGCTTGTAAATAGCACCCTTCGTATACCCCGCCGCATGTGCAATGTCGTCGAGAGATGCTGACATGAAACCTTTTTCGGCGAACACCTCCTCCGCGGCATCAAGGAGAAGCGAACGCGTGTGTTCGAGGCGTCGCTCGCGCGTCCATCGCTCAACCATGCAGGAGATTGTGCCACAGAATCTGAGAAATCCCTTGGTCATTTAGATACTGATTGGTATATTGGCGCCGACCGGGCTACCAGAGGGCCAACGCTGCACTTCCACGATCAAAGGGGAGACATTGTCATGGGCGGACCGTTGAGCAGGAAAAATGGGGGGCCGATGGTTACCGAGCCGCTCGGCGGAGCCGCGTCGCTAGGCGCACAGGTTCAGCCCAAGTTCAGGCCCGTCGTGCTCTGGGCTTCCCTCGGCGGGGCCATCCTGGCTTTCCAGTTGTATGTCTGGATTCGTTGGGTCACGGGACCCAATTTCGAGCGGGTCCCTGCGGGCCCGACTGATCCGCCGACGTATATGAAGGCGATCCTCGTGACGTGGACGGCGGTGATCATCGTCGGTTTTCCGGTCAGCATCTGGTATTTCATCGTCAGGCCGTGGCGGCGGGAGCGGCGAATCACGCTCGACGGCATGCTCCTGGTCGCCTGCGGCCTGCTGTTCTTCCAGGATCCGCTGCTGAACTACATCAGCACGTGGAGCACATACAACACCTGGATGTGGAACCGGGGATCATGGGTGCAGGACATCCCGGGATGGATGTCGTATGGGGAACCCGGCCGCATGATGGCGGAACCGATACTGATGAATGCGCCGGGTTACTCGTTCGGAGTTCTGCTGTGCACGATGCTCGGCTGCTGGGTCATGCGCAAGGCGAAGTCGCGATGGCCGAACATCAGCAACCTCGGCTTGATCGGCGTTCTGCTCGTATGGACGTTCGTCTTCGACTTCATCATCGAGGGCTTGTTCCTGATGCCGATGGGCCTCTTCACGTATCCCGGTGCCATCAAGGCCCTGTCGATCAACGCCGGCACCTACTACCAATGGCCGGTCTACGAAGGGCTCATGTGGGGCGGTGTCCAGGCAGGTCTCTGCGCTCTGCGCTACTTCACCGACGACCGTGGCCGGACGTTCGTCGAACGGGGGCTGGAAAGTATCCAAGGCGGGTTCGTCAAGCAGCAAATCACGCGCTTCCTGGCGATCTTCGCGGCTTGCAGCATGTTCTTCTTCGTGTTTTACAACCTTCCCGTGCAGTTCTTCGCCATTCACACCGAGCCCTGGCCTGAGGACCTCCAGAAGCGCTCGTACTTCATGATGGGCATCTGTGGTGAAGGGACGGACCGGCTGTGTCCAGATCCTGCGCTGCCGATCCCGTCAGGCGACAAGTCCGGCTACATCAATCCCGAAGGCAAGCTTGTCCTTCCGGACGGCGTTGAGCTTCCGAAGATCGTTCCGTTCGAACGAGGGAATTAGATGTTGAACAGTAACCACGCCGCAGTTCTCCCTGTTTCCGAGGCGCCGTTCTATACAGCGGTTGGCGACGAGGTGGAGGTGTTTCGCGCGGCGGCAGGCCGCGGTCTGCCGGTGCTGTTGAAGGGCCCGACGGGATGTGGAAAGACCCGCTTCGTGGAGGCGATGGCGCACGAGCTCGGTCGCGATCTGATCACCGTTGCCGGCCACGAGGACATGACGTCGGCTGATCTGGTGGGCCGCTTCCTCCTCAAGGGTGGAGAAACGGTCTGGGTGGACGGTCCGTTGACTCGGGCCGTGCGCGAGGGCGCCATCTTCTATCTCGACGAGGTGGTGGAGACGCGCCAGGACACCACCGTGGTCATCCATCCGCTCGCCGATCACCGCCGCGAACTTCCGGTCGACCGCCTCGGCACGACTTTGCCTGCGGCGCCGGGATTTCAGCTTGTGATCTCCTATAACCCCGGCTACCAGAGCGTGCTGAAGAACCTCAAGGAGTCGACCCGTCAGCGCTTCATCGCCATCGAACTCGACTTCCCACCCGTCGAGATCGAGACGGTGGTGGTCGCCCATGAAGCCGGGATCAATCACGAGACTGCGGGTGCTCTGGTCACGCTCGCCAACGCCATCCGAAACCTGGATGGCTCACCGCTGCGCGAGGTTTCGTCCACCCGCATGTTGATCCTCGCCGGCGGCCTCGTCGCTGAAGGGCTCAGCCTGCGCAGTGCCGTCCACGCGGCCATCGTCCAGGTCCTCTCCGACGATCGCGATGTCGTGCGCGCCCTCGGTGAACTGGTCGATGCAGTTTTGCCCCGGACGTGACCGCCTCGGATTCGAACAGCGCTGAGGTGTTTCGACTCCTCGCCACCCACGTTGCCGGCAGGGCTGTCGACGTCACTGAAGCACCCGCCGGCCAGGCTGCCCACACGAACGGCCAGGTCATCTTCGTCTCGGCGGGTTGCTCCGACACGGAGCAGCGTCGCGAGGTGCTGCTCCAGAGCGCCCTGCTCGGTGCGGGGAGTCTGGATCCGCGATTGGTGAAGGCGCTACGGGCACGTCCGTCAGTAGCGCGCCGCTACCTGGCACTCGAAGGTCGCCGAGCGCTTGCCGAAGTCGCGGGGCATCTTCAACTCGCAGCCATCCATCGGCCCGACGGAGAACCGAGCACCGCAACGGCCGACGAGTCACTCGAAATGGCCAGGAGCCGAACGAAAGTGGCCGATCCACCAGACTGGTTTGGTGTCATCAGACCCTCCCGGTTGCTGGCACCTGCTGCCGGACCGGGAGCGAAGGCCACCAACAAAGAGCTGCGCCTGGAGTTCGATCCCATCGACATACCCGAGGCTGACGACGGTGATCAGGAGCAGTCCGGGGAAAGCAAGATCCTCAAGCTGTTTGAGAATCCGCTCTTCAACTCACAGGCACTCTCGGACTACTTCCGCAAGCTGTTCGGCGGTTCCCGTACCCCCGGGGAGGGTAGCGCGGGTGCGGAAATGCAGGTTCGCGCTGTTCGCCGGGTGCACGAGGCCGGAGCAAACGCCCGCCCACTTCCCACCCGTATTCATTTCACCGACGACGGCAAGCCCGGTGCTGCCGTAGGCGTTGGTGGTGCCCTCTATCCGGAGTGGGACGTCCACAACGACCGGTATCGGCCCGACTGGTGCCGGGTCCTCGACTTTCCGCTGACGGTCGGCGCTGACATCTCCGACGCCGGTGTCCCGCACGATGATGTGTTGCGACGACGACTGTCTCGCGTTGGGCTCGGGCCGAAGGTTCTGCGCGGCCGCGCCGACGGGGACGAACTCGACACCGAGGCGCTCATCGATCTGTTCGTCGATCTGCGCTCCGGCTACTCGCCTCCGGAACACGTCTACTTGGAACGCCGCAAGCTTGCTCGTAATCTCGGCGTCCTGATCTTGCTCGATGCCTCCGGATCGGCCACCGATACCGACCAGGACGGCCTCGCCGTACACGACCACCAGCGACGGGCGGCGGCGACACTGGCCGTCACGCTGGAAGAGCTCGGCGACCGCGTCGCCGTCTACGCGTTTCGATCGCAAGGCCGACACGCGGTCCATCTGCCGGCAATCAAGACGTTCGGACAACGTTTCGGCGCCGTCGGGCGCGCTCGGCTCAATCAGCTCCAACCATCGAGCTACACCCGCCTGGGTGCAGGAATCCGTGGTGCAGGCGAAATCCTCAAAGCCGAGGCGGGCACACCGAATCGGCTGCTGCTCGTCCTTTCGGATGGTTTCCCGTACGACGACGGCTACGAAGGCCGCTACGCGGAAGCCGACGCCTCGAAAGCGCTTGAAGAGCTTCGCATGGACGGCGTTGCCTGCCTGTGTCTTTCGATTGGCGCCAGCGCTGACACCAACGCGCTCGAACGCGTCTTCGGCTCGGCCAGCTATGCCAGCGCCGCGACGCTGGCGGACCTGAGCCTGCAGATGGACGAGTTGTTCCTGTCATCCCTCCAGGAACTCGCCGCGCCGAAGCCATCGCGAGTCTGAGGCGGGGCTGACGTCAGCGTGCCGGAAGGCCCAGCACTCGCTGAGCGATGATGTTGCGCTGAATCTCCGAGGTACCGCCCGCGATGGTGCCCGCGTAAGTGCTGATGTAGCGCGTGAACCAGCTTCCCGTGAAAACGTCTGGGCTGTAAGGGTTATGGCGCGCTGTGAGCGCTGGACTGCGCAGGCCATCGACGCCTGCGGCGTCCAGAGCGTGCCTGAAGGCGTTCTGCTCTGCCTCCGACCCGAGCACCTTCAGTACCGAGACAGCCGGTATGTCCCGCTCGCCGCGCGCCGCCTGCCCGAGCGCCGTCGAGCCCAGCAGGCGCAGCGCCTGATAGTCCATCGCGATCGTCGCGTAACGGTCCCGGTTCAGCGCGCCGACGGGCCGGTAGTCCTCGAGCACTTGTTCCAGCCGATTGGCGAACGCCATCCACATCATCGTGCGCTCGTGGCCCAGCGACCCGTTGGCAACGCGCCAGCCTTCGTGCAATGGACCAACCACGTTCTCAGCGGGCACCTGCACATCGGTCAAGAACACCTCGTTGAAGTCCAAGCTGTCGCGGTCATGGACCGACGCGAACGGCCTGCACACCACGCCCGGTGCGTCGGTTGGAATGAGAAGCGCGCTGATTCCCTTGTGCTTGGGTGCATCCGGATCCGTGCGCACGAACGCGAGGATCACATCGGCGTCGTGCGCTCCTGATGTCCAGACCTTCTGTCCGTTGACCACGAAGTGGTCGCCCTGCAGAACGGCGCGGGTGGTCAAGCCGGCAAGGTCGGAGCCCGCGCCCGGTTCGCTCATGCCCAGTGACGCGGTCATCTCGGCGCGCAGGATGGGCACCGCCCACCGCTGCTTCTGTTCTTCGGTGCCGAAGGTCAGCAGCGAAGCGGCGATGATGCCGACGCCCTGCGGGTTGAACGCGTGATAGATCCGGCGCCGTGCGAGTTCGTCGCGATGGACGAACTGCTCGAGGATGCCGGCGTTTCGGCCACCGAACTGAGGCGGGTTACCCGGCAACAACCAGCCGTGGTCGAACTGCAGTTGCTGCCACCGGCGCGCCCAGTCCGGAACGTGGGCTGTCGACCGGGACGGCTCTGCAGCTGCCTCTGCTTCGCTCGGCAAGTGGTCGTCGAGGAATTCGATGAACTCCGCACGGAACGCCTCCACCTCGGCGTCGAAGGTGAGTTGCACATCGCCAACATATCAAGTACTTAACATTTGCGCCCGCGTGCGCTATGACTAACGGAATGCTCGACTCAGAGAAGATCCTGATCACCGGCGCGACGGGCAAGATCGCCTTTCCTATCGCGAGAGCGCTGGCGGACGACAACGAGGTCTGGGGCGCCGCCCGCCTGAGGGATCCGGCGGACCGGGAGCGACTGGCGGCCGCCGGCGTCACACCGATCGCGCTCGACATGAGCACGGGCGACTTCTCAGCGCTGCCCGACGATTTCACCTACGTGTTCCACGCGGCGGTCGACACCGGCACCGGCGACTGGGCACGGTGTCTGGAGACGAACGCACACAACTCGGGCGAGCTGCTGCATCATTGCCGTGCCGCGAAGGGTTTCGTGTTCTGCTCGACCGGGTCGATCTACGGCTATCAGGGCCGACGGCCCCTGACCGAATCGGACCCGCCAGGAGTGCCCCTGCGGTCGAATTACAGCTTCTCGAAGGTCGCCGCCGAAGCCGTGTGCACCTGGGTCGCCAAGCGGTACGGGATTCCGCTGACGATCATCAGGATCTGTTCCACCTACGGACCCGAAGGCGGTGCGCCTGCCGATCGCCTCGAAATGATCCTGACGCACAAGCCGATTCGCCTGCATCCCGACAAGCCGAACAACTACAACCCGATCTACGAGGACGACTACGTCGAGCTGGGCATCAGGGCTATGGAGGTCGCCGACACTCCGCCGGTCGTCGTCAACTGGGCCGGCAGCGAGACCGTCAGCGTCGAGGACTACTGCGCATATATGGGCGAGCTCGTCGGCATCCAGCCCGTCTTCAGCTACACGCCCGACGCACATACGCCGTTGTGGCCCGATGTGACCCGCATGCACGAAATTCTCGGAAGCACGAAAGTGCCCTGGCGCGAGGGCTTTCGGCGGATGATCGAGGCGCGGCATCCGGAAATCGCTCTGCCTGAAGGACATCGATGACGCTGCCAGGAAGACCCTCCGACGAGATCGACGAGATCCTCGCCACCGGACGCGGGGACATCACCACGCTTTTCGTCTCCATGGCCACCCGCCACCCCGAAGGAACGGACGCCGAATACCTGCGGTGGCACACCCTCGACCACCGGCCCGAACAGCATCGGCTGTCCGCCGTACGGGCATCCCTGCGGTTGGTTTCGACGCCGGCCTGCCGGGCCGCGCGTCCACCGAACGACAGACGCTTCGACGCGATCGACCACGTGATGACCTATTTCTTCACCGATCGACACGGGCTCAAGGGATTCTACGAACTCTCCGAGGCGCTGGGCGCCGCGGACCGCAAAGTCCCACTGCTTCCGCCGGTACAGCGTGGCGTGTACACGGTGCACGAGAAGGCGGCGGCGCCTCGGGTGAAGATCGGAGCCGACGTGCTGCCTTGGTGGCCCGTCCGCGGCGTGTACATATTGGTGGAGACGGGCTCGACGACGCCGACGCACCTCGTTGACGCCGAAGGCGTGGCCGGAGTCTGGTCGGCCACGTCGCAATCCGTCGACCCGAAACTGGTGAGTGCCGGTGCAGGCCAGACGATCTCATACTGCTTCCTTGACGACGACCCAGTTGTGACCGCAAGACGGCTGCTGCCGGTGCTCCAGAAGCGTTGGAGCGAAGGCGACGTCGAACCGCACTTCGCCGCGCCGTTTTATACCGTGGTGCCGCATGAGTGGGACCGCTATGTGCCGTGAGAGGTGTACCGCATGAGAATCGGCTTGATGGTCGGCTCCGATAAGGAGCGCTCTCGTGCAGATCGGCTGACCGGGCTGCTCGACGATGGAAAGGCCGCCGAGAGTGATGGTTTCGCGTCGTTCTGGGTTCCCCAGGTTCCCGGCTACCTCGACGCGATGACGGCCGTCGCGCTTCTCGGGCAGGTCACCGAGCGCATCGAAATCGGAACGGCGGTCGTACCGATCCAGACCCGCCATCCCCTGATCATGGCGCAGCAGGCGCTGACCACCCAGGTTGCGTGCTCGGGCCGGTTCACCCTCGGCATGGGGCCGTCGCATCACTGGATCATCGCTGACCAGCTCGGGCTGGCCTATGACCGTCCGGCGCGACTGGTACGCGACTATCTCGACGTATTGAACGCGGCGTTCGCGGGCCCTGGTGCGGTCGCTGTAGACAACGACAACTTTCGCGTGCACAGCCCGATCGACGTCGCCGATTCATTCGAGATGCCAGTGCTTCTCGCGGCGCTCGGCCCGACAATGCTTCGGATCGCGGGCGAGCACACCGACGGGACCATCTTGTGGATGGCGGACGAGCGAGCGATCGGCGACTACGTGGTCCCCAGTATCACGGAAGTGGCACGGGCGGCGGGTCGGTCGGGAATTCGCGTCGTCGCAGGCGTTCCCGTCGCCTTGTGCTCGCACAACGAGGTCGACGACGCCCGCATGCATGCCAGCGAGGTTCTCGGCCATGCCGACTTCTCCCCCAACTACGTTCGGCTGCTTGAACACGGCGACGCCCAGGACGTCGGCGACACGATGGCGGCGGGCGACGAATCAATGATCCTCGCCCGGCTGAACCGCTACCGCGACGCAGGCGTCACTGATCTCGCCGCGCGCGTTGTTCCACTCGGAGACGACGCGAAGACCCGCACCGAATCTCGGCGACGCACGCAGGAGTTCCTCGCATCGCTCTCAAATTGACATCACACAAGTTTTGATGGGAGTGTTGTTGATCGGTCGATCAGGATAGGAGTGGTATATGACGGGTCGGGTCGAAGGCAAGGTCGCCTTCATTACGGGTGCTGCTCGCGGACAGGGCCGCAGCCACGCGGTGAGACTGGCGCAAGAGGGTGCCGACATCATCGCGATCGACATCTGTAAGCCGATCAGCCGCAGCAGCGAGATCCCCCCGTCGACACCCGATGACCTCGTCGAAACCGCCGATCTGGTGAAGGCACATAATCGCCGCATCATCACGGCCGAGGTCGATGTGCGCGATTACGACGCACTGAAGGCAGTCGTGGATAGTGGTGTCGAGCAGTTGGGGCGGCTCGACATCATCGTCGCCAACGCTGGAATCGGGAACGGCGGAGCAACACTTCACAAGACCAGCGAGCACGACTGGCAGGACATGATCGACGTAAACCTTTCGGGTGTATGGAAAACCGTCAAAGTCGGTGTGCCACACATCCTCGCCGGTGGTCGCGGTGGTTCGATCGTGTTGACCAGTTCGGTTGGAGGGCTCAAGGCCTACCCACACACCGGTCATTACATTGCCGCCAAGCATGGCGTGGTGGGTCTGATGCGCACCTTCGCCGTCGAGCTTGGGCAACACTCGATTCGCGTCAACTCAGTTCACCCCACCAATGTGAACACACCGATGTTCATGAACGAAGGCACGATGAAGTTGTTCCGCCCGGATTTGGAGAATCCAGGCCCGGACGACCTCGCGGTCGCTGCGCAGTTCATGCATGTGCTCCCCGTGGGCTGGGTCGAGCCGATCGACATCAGCAACGCCGTTCTGTTCCTGGCCTCGGACGAAGCGCGTTACGTTACTGGCCTTCCCCTCACCGTCGACGCGGGAAGCATGCTCAAGTAGCGCCGCGCACGCCTTCATCCCTCAGTTGAGCGGTCGCCCCTACCAGTCGTTGGCGCCCATCGGCGTCTCCGCCTGTCGCCCTGCGAGGTGCCCCAACTAACGACACGTCCAAAACTGGCACTCGCTGCAACGCGTGCCGGGCATGAGCCACGTTAGAGGTTGATCGATCGATCAAACACGCAGTATGGTGGCTGAAATGAAAGGGCTGGAAAAGTAAATGTCCGAACTTGCGTCCGTCGACTATTTCTCAGATCAAGCCATTGCACAGGACCCGTATGAGTACCTCGACTACTTACGGAGCCAGGGCGCGGTGTTTCGGGAACCGCATCATGGCGTTGTCGCAGTCACGGGGTACGCCGAGGTGATGGCGGCATTCAAAGATACCGATGCCTTTTCAGCGTGTATCTCGATCGGCGGCCCCTTCCCTCCTCTGCCGTTTGAGCCAGAAGGTGACGACATCACCGAGCTAATCGAAGCGCATCGCCATCAGTTCCCGATCAACGAGCACTTGGTCACCATGGATCCGCCCGAGCACGAGCGTGCACGTTCGTTGCTGAGCAGGTTGTTGACACCGAAGCGACTCAAGGAGAACGAGGACTACATGTGGCAGCTGGTCGATCGCCAGCTCAACGAATTCATCGCCAACGGCCAGTGTGAGTTCTTGGCCGAGTACGCAAGGCCATTCGCAACACTGGCCATCACCGATCTTCTCGGCGTACCCGAGGAAGACCGCGACGAGATCCGAAGCGCGCTTGGCACCGGGCAACCGGAGGGTGGAGTGGGTGCCTTGGACGGCGAGCCCGTGGGTCTCAACCCCCTGCAGTACCTGGACGACACGTTCAGTGCGTACATCGCAGAGCGGCGACGCGAACCGCGCGCCGACGTGCTCACCGACATGGCAACCACGACATACCCCGATGGCTCGACACCGGATCTCCTCGAGGTTGTCCGCCCCGCAACGTTCCTGTTCGCGGCGGGCCAGGAGACCGTCACAAAACTCCTCAGCTCCGCCGTACAGGTGCTGGGCGAGCGACCAGATCTGCAGGAAGCAGTTCGTGAGAACCGCAAACTGGTAGGCCCATTCATCGAGGAGTCGCTGCGCACACAGAGCCCGACCAAGGTGGACTTCCGCCTGGCGCGCAAGACCACCGTGCTTGGGGGCGTCCACATTCCGGCAGGGACGGTGATGATGCTGTGCCTCGGCGCCGCGAATCGAGATCCCCGCAAGTTCGAGGATCCACACGAATTCCGCTTGGACCGAAAGAATGTGCGCGAGCACATCGCGTTCGGCCGTGGCATCCACACCTGCGCTGGGGCACCGCTCGCTCGCGTCGAGGGGGTCATCACTGTCAACCGGATGCTCGACCGGATGCGCGACATCACCATCAGTGAGACCAAGCACGGTCGCCCCGAGGAACGCCGGTACAGCTACGAGCCCACCTTCCTGCTACGCGGGCTCACCGAACTGGACATCGAGTTCGCCCCGATCGGCTAAGGACCGCTGAACGCGGTTGACGGCGACCATCGCGATCAATGCGTGGACCGGTCGGCCGCAGACGCGGTCTAGCGAAATCAGTTGCGCGGGACGGTGGAGGCCTCGGTCAGTGCGTCGATCTGCCGCTCGACGAAGCGGCGCATTTCGTCGTGGCCGAGAGTGACGCCCACAGCACTCTCATTGCAAAGGCTGCGCGCGATTTGCGCGATCAGCATCGAGATCACAACCGGCGGGTGGGTGTCTAAGTCGATGCCGTGGGTGCGCAGCACGAGGGTTACGGCAGCGGTCTCGATATCGCGTACACGCTCGGCGTATGCCTTGAGTTCCACCCCAATTGTCTTGCGGTGGTTGGCCAGTGCCATGAACTCGGCGTTGAGGACGGTCTGACGAGGGTCGCTGTTGATGGCCCAAAGCGCCCGTAGCGGGTCGTTATCGCTGAGCGTGGCGCGCATCTGACCTAGCGCGGCGTCCGCGCCCGCGCGCAGCACTGCGAGAAACAAGTCATCCATCGTCGGGAAGTAGTAGTGGACGAGAGGCTGTCTGACAGCGGCCTTTGCGGCCACCCGGCGTGACGTGGCAGCGGCATACCCTTCGTCGTGCATGATCTGGGCGGTCGCCTCGATCAGTCGGCGTCGGGTTCCACCGTCGTCGGCCTTCGCCTTCCGCGGTGTTGCCATTCAAGACCCCAGTCGCGGCGGGGTTGACCGCAGATATCGGCTCGTGATAAACATGCGCCACTCTATCATTTGATCGATCGATCAATAAATCGCTACGCCATCGGAGACGAAGCCATGACCGGTAACTATCCGCCCGTCAACCCGCTATTTGCATCACCCTCGTCGAGCACGCCAACGGGCCCCACATCGTCTCGAAGAGCAGCCCAGACCGCCACAAAGCTCGGCGGATACGGCGGCATGGCGGTAGCAGCATGGCTGGTCACCGCGGTAGCGACGGGCTATGGGTTGGCTGCGGCCGACACGACCGGTACATCTTCGGAACCGTCCTCTTCGACGAGTTCGACGTCGTCCGGTGAGTCGTCCACGGGATTCGCGGCCACATCGACGACGGGAACTGCCACCTCGTCCACTGCGACGACCGGCGTCGATTCGACGTCGATCAGCACGGGATCCGCGTCAACTGGTAGCGGTGCGGCTAGCCGTACGACGGCAACCGCGACGACGTCAGGCGCGACGTCGTCGACCACCCAGATTGGATCCGGCGTAACGATCAGCAGTAGCGGCGGAGCGCAAACGAGCGCTACCGGGTCAGCTGGATCGTCTGCTCCGCAGACGGCCAGTGCCGTACCACCGACCAACGCCAGCGGCGTTGAGACACAACCCCAGTCGAGCGAACCAACTGTCTCCGGCGAAGCGCCCGAGTCCTCTCATGCGATCACGCCGCCGGCGACCCCGGCACCGGAGACCGAGCAGCCGGCATCGACGCCCGCCAAGACTGAATCGAACTCGACACACTCCGCCACCGTCAACGCCGCGACGACACCGACCTCAGTCGGCGTTGTCGACGTCCAAGGGATCCTCGCAAAACCGTCCGCGAGGGTCACCGAGTCGAGTGCGGGGCCGACCGCACAAGCGTTCAAGACCAACACCGCAAGCGGCGCGCTGACGACCTCGGCGCTGGCCGCGGCTATCGCACCAGTCGCGCCGACGGCCCAAGTCGCCACTCCCTCTACGGGTCTGGTGGGATTCCTCAACGGCATCGTCACCAACATCCTCAATCCGTTCCTGGCACCGTCCCCCTCCACGCCGGAACCCGTGACACCAGTGGTGTGGGCGGTGCTGGCCTGGGTTCGACGCAACCTGTTCAATCAGTCCCCGACCATCGCGTACAACCCCACCACTACGGTGCAGACCGGGCAGACCGTGACCGGCAACATCGGTGCCACCGACCCCGAGGGCGACGCGTTGACTTATAAGGTCACGAAAGCACCGCAGTACGGCACGCTGACGATCGACCAGGCGACCGGCAACTTCACCTACACCCCCAATGACATCGACTACGATGCGGCGCAAACTGATTCGTTCACCGTGTCGGTCACCGACGGCAAGTTCAACTTGCTGAGTCTGTTCAAACCGCACGGCGACCAGGCGACGATCGGCCTGACGGTGCTCAACCCCACGGTCCAGCGCGTGATCCTGAACATGCCTGACGGCGTCACGAACCCGGCCAATCCTCGCTACTCGGAAGACGGAAAATCTACCTACTTCGCCGGCACACCGACGGTCGGCGGTCGCTCGGAGATCTATCAGATCAGTGTCGATGGCACGAACGTTGAGTGCGTCACCTGTGGCGTGTCCACGAGCGAAATCGGCAACCTTGCCAAACCGGTTCCCGTCACGGACGGTTCGGGGCGGGTGCTGGTGCTCGTCCAAGAGCAAGGCCAGAACCCCCGCTATTCCATCCTCGAAGACGGTGTCAACGGCCGGCAGCTGGTTCCCGTCACCACGCCGCCGGGTGTGGGGTTCGTCATCGACCAGCAACGCGAGATGAGGGTATCGCCCGACGGACAGCACGTGCTGTTCACCCGGATTGTGGTCGGCCCGAACAACCTCTTGCAGGCCCTCCCCATCGTGGGCACGCTGAACCGCACCGCCACCGGCTATGAGGTCGTCGACGCGCGGGTGGTCTACCCCACTGGTGAGGGCAAGCAATGGACGCCCGATGGCAAGGGTGTAGTCATCCTCGGCGGGGCATACGAGGAGGGCAATGTCGACGACATCGTGGTGGACCTGGCGACCGGGGAGGTTCGCCGGGTGACTGCCAGTCTCGACTACGACGAGGACATGGACTACTCACCCAACCAACAGTGGATCGCGATCGGAAGTACCCGCGGGCTAGACGCGCTGACGCCGATGACGAGGATCGTGCGGCCAGGGTTCCTGCCGGCATACGTCGGCGCGCCTGTGTACCAGGAATGGGCGTCTCCGATCAACATCTCGAACCAGGAGTGGGCGGTCTCCGTCGACGATGAGCTCAAGCGCGAGAACGGTATTCCGCTGTTCGACACCGGCGACGGATGGGCCGCCCGAAGCATGCCCAGCTGGAATCCCACCGGCGACGCGGTCACGTTCTGGGAGTCCAGTGTTACGGACCCGACGCAATCACGGCTGGTCATCGCGAACCTGAAGTACACGACCAGCGTCGGGCCGGTGGCGGCTGATAGGTCGACGCCGAATCCGGACTGGGCGCCGGCGCTGAGCATCTACGTTCCCACTACGACGCCGCTGCCAGCAGTCGGAACATATACCGGTGTGGGAGGTGGCACCGCGGTGGTCAGCGAGGCTCCGGACCCGACGAATGCGGCCCGCACGATCCGGACCGTCACCTACACCGACTATGTCAACGAGGACGGAATGATCCTCAACGGCACCGAATCAGCCGATTACGGCGCCAGTCAAACCGTCGTGCATTACCTCGCCGACATCACCGTCACAGGAGCGCACACGGGCTACTTGCAGGCGGACGCCACCATCAACGCGTTCCAACTGTCGTTGACCGGCTACATCACCTCTGATGTCGATGGCGACGTGCAAAGCCTCCCAGATCCGGCCGACGCAACGGAGGCTCAGCAGAGTGCGTAACCGATATGCGGACTCATAATGCGCACAGGATGATGGTCGGTAGTGCGTTCTCGAGGCACTTGGCGGCTTCAGTTCAGCGAATGAGCTTGGCGCGAGCCAAATTCAATTGGTGTCGCGCAGCAATGCGACGTCGGACACCAATCGGATATGGTCGGCCATCGCCGCTGACGCCTCTTGCGGATCCTGCGTGCGGACCGCGTCGGCGATCCGTCGGTGTCCCTCGAGTGAGGCCCGCGGACGGTGTTCCTGCGACAACGATTCGATGCGGGTTTCCTTTATCAGCCCGGAGATCTCGTGCATGAGTTTGGCAAGCAAGGACGAGTGCGCAGCGGTGGTGATCGCCTCATGGAACATCTCGTCGCCGACCACACCGCGGTCGCCCGCCTCGATCTCGGACTCCATCGTTGCGATCGCCCGATCGATGGCCGCCATCTCCTCGTCCGAACGTCGAGCGGCCGCCAGCCCTGCCAGCTTTACCTCGAGCGCTTCGCGCGCCTCGATGATGTCGGGGATCCGGTCGGCGTGTTCGCGCAGCGCCTTGATGGCACGCTCCTCGGTCGGACGGCGCACGAGGATGGCTCCGTCACCATGCCGCACCGACAGCACACCCTGCACTTCGAGTGCCACCAACGCCTGACTGAGCGAGGCCCGGCTAACTCCCAATTTGGCCGCGAGATCGCGCTCGGCCGGCAGCCGATCACCGGTGGTCATTTCGTTATCGGCGATATATCCGCACAGTTGCTCGACGATCACTTCGTACAGGCGCGGCCGGGTGACAGGCCTCAGTTGCTCAACCACTGACTCACCTACTCTCTGCTCCAACCATACCCAGCCGGCGTGCGTGCTCTCGGTAAGCGTGGTCACATCGAGCGTTGACAGTGATGGACCCCACTGCTTTACTGGCTAGGCCAATGCTCCACTAGGTCAGTCGGCCTAACGGATAGATCCCGGAGATCATCGATGCCGCTCGAACTCATACCGATCCTGGCCCTCATCACGATGTTCGTGGCTGCCACGCTGCTGCCCATCAACATGGGCACGCTGGGCTTTGTTGCCGCATTCCTGGTCGGAACCCTCGCCGTCGGCATGAAAACCGACGACATCATCGCCGGATTCCCCAGCGAGCTGTTCCTGACGCTCGTCGGCGTCACCTACCTGTTCGCGATCGCGCAGAACAACGGCACGGTCGACCTCATGGTCAGGGGCGCCGTGCGACTCGTACGCGGACGAGTCGCGTTCATTCCGTGGGTCATGTTCGGCATCACGGGCGTCCTCACTGCCCTCGGTGCCCTCGGCCCGGCCGCAGTGGCGATCATCGCTCCGATCGCGCTCGGGTTTGCCAAGCGGTACCGGATCAACGCGCTGCTGATGGGCATGATGGTGATTCACGGCGCGCAAGCCGGCGGGTTCTCACCGATCAGCGTCTACGGCGTGACGGTGAACAACATCGTGGCCAAGGCCCACTTGGTCAACAGCCCGGTCGCGCTGTTCCTGGGCAGCTTGCTCTTCAACGCCGCCATCGGTGTGCTGCTGTTCGTGTTTCTGGGCGGACGGTCGCTGATCGGCCGCACCGTGCACGACGATCACGACGACCCGATCGACAGCGGCAGCGCGGGCGACGGTGAGACCAACGCCGCGCCGTCGGGGAACGGAACCGGCGGCACCGCGACCCTGGCCGCAACCAAGGCAGAGCCACGGGTCATCGTCAAACCGCTGCCGACGAAGTCGGTCACCTATGACCAGGTGCTCACCCTGATCGGGCTCGGCGCACTGGCCGTGTTCGCGCTGGTCCTTGATCTCGACATCGGCTTTGTGTCGATGACGGTCGCCGCGGTGCTCGCACTGGCCTCACCGAAGGCGCAGAAGGGCGCGGTTTCGCAAATCAGTTGGTCGACAGTGCTTCTGATCGGCGGTGTGTTGACGTTCGTGGGTGTGCTGCAGGAGGCGGGAAGTGTCGAGTGGGTCGGCAATGGGGTAGCAAGACTCGGTATGCCGCTCCTCGTCGCGCTGCTGCTGTGCTACGTCGGCGGCATCGTGTCAGCCTTCGCATCATCAACGGCCATCCTGGGCGCCACCATTCCGTTGGCCGTGCCACTGCTGCTCGCCGGCGAGGTGAGTCCGATCGGAGTGGTTGTCGCCCTGGCGATTTCATCGACGATCGTCGACGTCTGCCCGTTCTCGACCAACGGTGCCCTGGTGCTCGCGAACGTCCAAGGCGAGGACCGAGACCGGTTCTACAAGCAGATCCTCAAGTACAGCGGCCTCGTCGTGGCGATCGGACCGCTGCTCGCCTGGGCGGCGCTCGTGCTGCCAGGTTGGCTCTGAGCGATACCGGATGACCTAGATCGGCGGCCTGCTGGACCAGTAGGCCGCCGATCTCCTTTTCGTGCGACCCAGCTCACATAAAGACTTGCCTGCAAGGGTTGACCCCCAGGTCAGAACATGATTTCCTAAATTGGCTAGTCCACTAGCTCACTGAGTCACTAGGCCGAAGGTAATCCGCATGACATCGACAATTCCCTCCTCGACACAACCCGCCGGTCCGCTCGCCGGGTTGGTCGTCGTTGACCTGACCCGTGCCTTGGCGGGGCCGCACGCGGCGATGATGCTCGGCGACCTTGGCGCCGACGTGATCAAGGTGGAGAACCCGCTTGGCGGGGACGACACCCGTGGCTGGGGTCCGCCGTTCGTCGAACCGGTCCACGGCGAGCGTGAGTCGACGTATTTCCTCTGCGCGAACCGGAACAAGAAATCGGTGACGCTTGACCTCAAGGAGGAAGCCGGCCGGGCCGCGCTTCGCGCACTGATCCGTCGGGCCGACGTGCTGATGGAGAACTTCCGACCCGGAGTCCTTGACCGCCTTGGGTTTTCCCAGCAGCAACTGGCCGAGATCAATCCGCGCTTGGTTGTACTGTCCATCAGCGGATTCGGACACGACGGCCCCGAGGCTGGGCGCGCGGGCTATGACCAGATCGCCCAAGGGGAAGCCGGACTGATGTCGGTGACTGGCTCAGGTCCCTCCGACATACAGCGCGTTGGGGTGCCGATTGCCGACCTGCTGGCAGGTATGTACGGCGCGTTCGGAATCGTTGCGGCGCTGCAGGAACGGGAACGCACCGGCCGCGGACAGGTGGTGCGTGCGTCGCTGCTCGCCGCCGTGGTCGGTGTGCACGCTTTTCAGGGCACGAAGTGGACGGTCGCGGGCCAGGTCGGCGAGCCAACTGGTAATCACCACCCGTCGATCTGCCCGTACGGCCTGTTCGACACCGCCGATGGGGCCGTGCAGATCGCGGTCGGCAGCGAGGGCCTGTGGAAACGGTTCTGCGAAGGATTCGGCTTCGACGCTGACGCACCAGGGATGAGATCAAATCCCCAACGCGTCGCGAACAGCAAGCGGGTCCAACAGATGGTGCAGGCAAGGTTTGCCTTCTACAACACCGACGAGTTGCTCGCAAAGCTGGATCGAATCGGCGTGCCGGCTGGACGAATTCGCTCGCTTCGCGAGGTCTACGAGTGGGAGCAAACCAAGTCGCAGGGTCTACTCGTCGACGTCGATCACGCCACCTTGGGGACCATCACCCTGCCCGGTCCCCCGCTGCGTTTCTTCGACGCCGACGGCGCGGAGCTGACACGTAATCAGCACACCGCTCCCCCGGTGCTCGGCGCCGACAATGACCTCATCTCCGCTTTGCTGGCGGACCATCGATGACCCGCCCGGACGCTCACCAGGTGATCGCCGCGGTCATCGACGATGGGTCCTGGACATCGTGGGATGGTGCATTGCCGGAGGTTCATCCCAACGCCGAGTATGCCCACGAACTGGCCTGTGCGCGAACGAGAACCGGCCTCGACGAGTCAGTGGTCACCGGCACGGCGACGATATGTGGCCACCGAGTGGCGATGCTGGTGTGCGAGTTCGGGTTTCTCGGCGGCTCGATCGGCGTGGCCGCCGGTCATCGACTCACCATGGCGATCCGCCGCGCCACCGCCGAGCGCCTTCCGTTGATAGCGCTGCCGACGTCTGGTGGCACTCGCATGCAGGAAGGCACGACAGCCTTCCTGCAGATGGTGCGGATCACGGCGGCCGTCACTGACCACAAGGCAGCACGCCTGCCGTATTTCGTCTACCTCCGACATCCGACGACCGGCGGCGTGTTCGCATCCTGGGGATCCCTGGGACACCTGACATTTGCCGAACCGGGCGCTCTGATCGGGTTCTTGGGTCCACGCGTGTATGAGGCGCTGTACGGCGGTCCGTTCCCCACGGGTGTGCAGACGTCAGAAAACCTCTATGCCTGTGGACTTATCGACGCGGTCACTCCGCTTCGGGAACTCGCAGGCATGGTGGACCGCGCACTGACCACTATCGGTCGAACCCCGCATCCAACGATCCAGCCCGCGCCGGTCCAAGCACCTTCGCCCGGTACCCCGGCGTGGGAGTCGGTGCTCGCCTCCCGATGCCCGGAGCGGCCAGGTGTTCGCGAGCTTCTCCACCACGCGGCCGCTGACGTATTGGCGCTCAACGGAACCGGGCAGGGCGAGAATGAGCCAGGACTTCTGCTGGCGCTAGCGCGATTCGGCGATGAGCCCTGCGTGCTACTCGGTCAGGATCGGCACGGCCAAACCCCCGAGGCACCGCTCGGCCCTGGGGCACTCCGGCAAGCCCGCCGCGGGATGCGCCTGGGCGCCGAGCTGGATCTGCCGCTGGTCACTGTCATCGACACCGCCGGGGCGGCGTTGTCGCAGGAAGCCGAGGAAGGTGGGTTAGCCGGCGAGATCGCCAGGTGCATCGCCGAAATGGTGGCACTTGAAGTGCCCACTGTCTCTGTGCTTCTCGGCCAAGGAACCGGCGGCGGTGCGCTCGCGCTTGTGCCTGCCGATCGAATCCTCACCGCACAACATGGATGGCTCTCGCCGCTTCCTCCCGAGGGGGCCAGCGCGATCCTCTACCACGACACCGGCCACGCGCCGGACATGGCAGCCAAACAGGGAGTCCGATCCGCAGACTTGCTCGCACACGGCGTCGTCGACCGCGTCATTCCCGAATATCCCGATGCCGCGGCCGAACCCGAGCAATTCTGTCTCCGCGTCGGCGCCGCGCTCCGCCACGAACTCGCGGCATTGGGCAATGTCGACACAGCCCGCAGACTCGCCGAACGAATGCGGCGATTCGACCGGATTGGTCAACTCGATCCCGCGCTGGCAGCGGTTGGCTAGTGATGGCGACCACGACCCGACAGCGGCTCGTCGACTACTACCGCAACAGGGCATTGCGGACTCTGCCCCGCCCCTCTACTTCTGCATGGGACTGGCAGCTTCACGGATCCTGCCGCGGAATGGAGCCGTCGATTTTCTTCCCCACCAGCCGATCTCGAGGAGCGCGTCAAGAAGAACATGCCAAAGCGGTGTGCAGCACATGCCCGGTGGCCGCTCAATGCCGCCAGTATGCTCTCGACGCGGCTGAACCATACGGGATTTGGGGTGGTTTGACGCCTGTCGAGAGAGCCCTGCTGACTCCGCACACCCAACTGATCGGGCAACCGCGCACGCACCGAAGAAAAGGAGCAGAACCGTGACCATCGACATCCATTCCGCACCCGAGCCCGTGACAGCTGAGCCTACAGCGGCCGAGCGGGCAAAAACCGTTTCCTCCAATGGGATTCCTCACGATTTCGTCCCCGGTCTGGCCGGCGTGACGGCATTCACAACGGAGATCGCCGAGCCGGACCGAGACGGTGGCGCCCTGCGCTATCGCGGGGTGGACGTCGAGGACTTGGTCTCGGAGAAGGTGGAATTCGGTGACGTGTGGGCGTTGCTGGTGGATGGCGAGTTCGGCGATGGCCTTCCACCGGCGGAACCGTTCGAATTGCCGGTGCACACCCGCGATGTGCGCGTCGACGTACAGGCCGGACTGGCCATGCTGGCGCCGACATGGCGGTATCGACCCCTGCTCGACATCGACGACCAGACCGCCCGCGACCAGCTGGCCCGCACCTCCGCGATGGCTCTGTCCTTCGTCGCACAGTCCGCGCGCAGCTTCTACATACCCGCGGTGGCGCAGTCGACGATCGACGAATGCACCACCGCTGCCGGGCAATTCATGACGCGATGGAAAGGTGATCCCGACCCGCGCCACATCGAAGCCATCGACGCCTACTGGGTCTCTGCCGCCGAGCACGGCATGAACGCATCCACTTTCACCGCCCGAGTCATCGCCTCCACCGGCGCCGACGTCGCCGCCACGCTTTCGGGTGCGATCGGCGCGATGAGCGGGCCACTGCACGGCGGTGCGCCGGCGCGGGTGGTGCCGATGATTGATGAGGTCGAGCGCACCGGTGACGCGGAAGGCCTCGTCAAAGGCATCCTCGACCGCAAGGAGCGGATTATGGGCTTCGGTCATCGGGTGTACCGAGCTGAAGACCCACGAGCGGCTGTATTGCGCGCGACGGCGAGAAGGCTGCAGGCTCCGCGGTATGAGGCCGCCATTGCGCTGGAGAAGTCGGCGTTGAGCGCACTGCGCGAGCGCCAACCGGACCGGCCGATCGAGACGAACGTCGAATTCTGGGCTGCGGTGATCCTCGACTTCGCCGAGGTACCCGCACACATGATGCCGGCAATGTTCACGTGCGCGCGCACCGCGGGCTGGTCGGCACACATTCTCGAACAGAAGCGGCTAGGAAAGCTGGTCCGCCCCGCTGCCTACTACACCGGGCCGGCACCCCGAACACCAAGTGCGGTCGTCGGTTGGCAAGAACTGATCGGCCGGTAGACGCGACGGTCGTGTACAGGTTTTTTTGGTGTCACGTCCGATCGCGATTCGGCCGCCAGTCACCGATCGCGGCAAGGCGCCGACGCTGCTGCGCCGCGGCTCCGGCGTCGAGTCCGTGGCCACGCTCCTCGAGGTTGTTGACGACGCGTTCGCGATGCTCGACGGGATTCGCGTCGTCGTACTTGAACTTGGCGTCCACCCGCAGCACCGCGAGCGAGACACCGCGGATACCTGCCAGCATCCGTCCATACGGCGGCGCGTCGACGATCACAGCGGCGTGGCCGCCTTCGGGTTGGAAGTCCGCGAGCTGAGCGGCGAGGATGTTCGCCTTTTCTTGCGGATCGTCGACAACCGTTGGCCGACAGACGAATTGCACCGAAACGTAGTAGCTGGTCGGGACCCCGTCCTCATCCGGCCCACCCGCCTTGGCGCGCCAGTACGTCGGGATATAGGCGTAATCGCCGGCCACGGCCAGCCGTACCTCGCTGGCCGCCTCCAGATGCGGCCAAACCGGGTTCGGCCGGGCCAGATGGATCAGCAACTCCGCGTCTCCAGCGACGGTGAAATGCAGCGGCAACACGATCGGCGCCTGGGCGGGGTCGAGGTTGTTGACCGCGAGCATCCCGAACCGGTCGGTAGCCGCCAGCCAGTCCTGCCACTCTGCGGTGTCGAGCGCGGCGTCCCACGGATGGATGAGCATGTCAATCTCCTTGTGTGCCATCGGCTATCAGGCGTCGGACGATGTGGACGTCCGGTCCGAGCTGCGTCAGGTGAGCGATCAGGTCCTCGCCAGCAGCGAGGAGCGCTTCGTCGGTCATCGGATCGAGCGCGTCGAGGATGAACAGCGCTGTGGTGGTGTCGTCGCGGAGTTGGGTGCGGCGTGCCTGGCGCCAATTCCAGCGTCGGCAGGTCACTCCGGCGTCGTCGCACCACACCACTTCGCCTGGCTCGGGGTGCTCGATCACCGCGACGCCGTCGGCCACGGTGTCGAACGGCTCATCGCCGCTCGCGCGGATCAGTCGCGGCGCACCGATGTACCGCGTCAGATCCTCGCCACCGAGCGGAATCTGGTGCAGCACAGAGACGGCGTTATACAGGTCCGTGAGCCGGTTCACGCGCGGTAGGCCTGACGCGGCACGGCGCAGCAGCGCCTCCACACCGTTGCGGGTGCGTTGCGGCTTGGCCCCGAATGCGCGGTACGCCTCCCGCCATGACGCGACGTGCGGGACTTGCTCCACTGGCAGCTCGCAAAGCGCCTGGCGCGCTGTGTCTTCGGCTGCCTGCAGCAGCGCATCGCTTTCCTGATCGGTTGGGCCGGTACCAACCCGTCGACGGCCAGCAGCATGGCGCGGTAGTCAGGCCGCAGCACGAACACTTCGGCGTCCACATGGGCGTCGACAAGAGCCTTTTCGAACACAGCTGGCTCAGCCATCGCCAGCCTCCGACGCGGGCCCCGCCCCTACCCCCGGCTCGAAGACGGTGAGAGAGAATCGGGCCGGCCTCGTCCCGGCGTGGGCGTATGAGTGGGCCACGTCACCGGGAAATGCGATCGCGTCGCCGGCACCCAGAGTGATCGACTGGTCAGCGATCGCGATGGTGACCTTGCCCTCATGGACCTGTAGGAGCTCCTTGGTGCCCGGCGTGTGGGCTTCACTCGTGTGCTGATCTCCTGGGCACAGGGTCCACTCCCACAGCTCCACCACGTTCGGCGGCTTGGTGCCCGCCACCAGCACTCCACGTCCACCGGACTCGCTGCTCCACAGGGTGGCGCCGTCGCCTCGTCGAGTGACCTTCACCGGCTTGGGTTGAGGTGGCTCGACCAACGCTGGAAGGCCGACGCCGAGCGCATCGCTGATTCTCAGCAGCGTCCCCACACTCGGGTTGGCAGTGCCCTGTTCGACGTTGACCACCATGCGGCGACTCACCCCGGCAGCCTCAGCCAACTGATCCAGCGTCCAGCGCCGCGACTGCCGCTCCTGCCTGACCCGGACACCGATCGCCGATGCGAGGGCTGCAGCGCCCTGATCCATTAGTGCACTATAACGCACTGTGAGTGCAGTGCACGTCAGGGTAGACCACTCAGCTCACGGCAGGACCAGTCGCAGCCTTTCCCAGCCCCGAACCGTCGACGTCGGCGCGAGTTCCGCCGTCTCGTAGTCGATCTCCCAGTCCGGCCATCGATTGAGCAGTTCGTCCAGCGCGACCCGGCCCTCCAGTCGAGCGAGATTGGCGCCGAGGCAGTAGTGCACGCCCTTGCCGAAGGTCAGGTGCGAGATGTTGTCTCGATGGATGTTGAACGTCTCGGCGTCCTTGTATCGGCGGGAATCACGGTTGGCCGCACCGAACAACAGCAGCATGGCGCTGCCGGCCGGAACAGTCCTCCCGTAGCACTCGAAATCCTTTGCGATCCAACGCGCTACGTGCGGACCGGTCGGCTCGAACCGCAGCGTCTCGTCGACGG
>JAJKIB010000117.1 GCA_021154745.1 Mycobacterium sp. | reverse complement strand
CGTTGTTGTCGTGGTCTGCTGGGTGGTGGTCGGCTCGGTTGTTGTGGCGGCCGTGGTTGTCGTCGGCGCGGTCACCGACGTCGTGCTCCGGGTGATCGGGGTGAGCGTGGTCGGCGGGGTGTCCGACGTGCCGCCGGTGAGGAGCTTGACCAGACCGAAGATGATCAACGCGACCAGCACCGCGCCGAGCGCGCCGAATGCAACCAGGGCCACGGGCTTGCGATACCAGGGGAGCGGTTCACCCGGCGGCTGACCCGGCGGACCCTGCTCGCCGTAGTTGATGTAGGCGGTCGGCTCGTCGCCGGGGTAGTTCGGGTCGTCGGGAGGTCCGTAGCGCGCCACGGGCACTGATAGTAGGCGGTTAGGGCTGCGGATAGAGCGTGCGTGTCACATTTGTGCGCGGGCCGCGACGTGTCGTGGTCGGCGCCGGCTCGTCGCCGCTCGGCGGGGTGTAGGGCTTGGTCCACGCGGTCCGGGTTGGCGTGTCGGTGCTGCTCGAGGTGTCGGACGACGACGACGTCGTGGACGACGGCCCGTCGATGTCGGTGGTGACGGGAGGGCTGGTGCTGGTGATCGTGGCGGTCGTGGTCGGTATCGATGACGACCCGGTGGCCGTCGCCGAGAACGACGGCTCGACGAAGTTGAGGGGGGCGTTCCCGGGCTCGTTGGACTGGCCCGACACGAACGTCACCGCCGCGATGAGAATGCCGATGACGGCCAGGCCGGCCACGCTCGCCCCGAGGACCGCCGGGGTGCGGTTATACCACGGCGCAGGCGACGGCGACTGTTCGTCGTCGTAGTCGTCGGGGTCCTGGCCGGCCATGGCCAGTGATAGTAGCCGCGGGGTTCGGGCAGTCGTTGGTCAGCCGAACTGCGGCACGACCGCAGTGGCGAAGAACTCCAGGTGGTCGAGGTCGGACAGGTCGAGAAGCTGCAGGTAAACCCGTTGCACACCGGCCTCTATATATGGACCGAGCCTGTCCGCGATCTCGGCGGGCGTTCCCACCGTCGGTGAGTTGCTGCGCAGCTCGTCCACCTCGCGGCCGATCGCGGCTGCGCGCCGCGCGATCTCCGCGTCGTCGCCCCCCGCGCACACCACGAACGCCGCCGAATAGGTCAGCGAGTCCGGCGACCGTCCCGCGTCGGCCAGCGCCGCCGCCACCCGCTCGAATTGCGTCTTGGCCATGTCCAGCGGCGCGAACGGGATGTTGAACTCGGCGGCGAACTGCGCCGCGAGCGCGGGTGTGCGCTTGGCGCCGCCGCCGCCGATGATGATCGGCGGGTGCGGTGACTGCGTGGGTTTCGGCAGCGCCGGGGATTCCACAACGGTGTACTGGGTTCCGGAGTAGTCGAACTTCTCGCCGACGGGTGTCGTCCACAGGCCGGTCATGATGTGCAGCTGTTCGGTCAGCCGGTCGAAGCGTTCGCCCAGCGGTGGGAACGGTATCGCATACGCCGCGTGCTCAGCCTCGAACCAGCCCGCGCCGATGCCCAATTCGACACGGCCGCCGCTCATTTCATCGACCTGAGCGACCGAGATCGCCAGCGGACCGGGATGGCGGAAGGTGGCCGAGGTGACCATCGTGCCGAGCCGGATCGTCGATGTCTCGCGCGCGATGCCCGCCAGCGTCACCCAGGAGTCGGTCGGGCCGGGCAAGCCGTCGCCACTCATCGCGATGTAGTGGTCGGACCGAAAGAAGGCCGAATAGCTCAGCGCCTCGGCGGCGCGGGCGACCGCGAGCTGATCGGAGTAGGTGGCACCTTGCTGGGGTTCGACGAATACGCGGAAATCCACGATCGCCAGCCTAATGGCGCGGTAATGCAGCGGCACCTGGCGGCAGCCAATCCGTCAGGGTACCCTGACACAATGATTTTCCGACACGCTTGGGACGAAGGTCTGCAGGCGTGGAACCGGCTCTGTCGTCACCCCGACGGTCCCGATGACGGGGACAGTGCACTGGTCGCGCTATCGGACGTCGGCAGGGTGCGCCGCGCGCTGGAACAGGTTGAGCTGCAAGCGGTTCGAGTCGCGCGCCGGAATCGTAAGTCCTGGTCGGAGATAGCTGGCCAACTCGGCGTGACGCGCCAATCTGCGTGGGAGCGTTGGCGCGATGTCGACGACCCGGCGCCCGATACCTCCGGCCAGACGTCTGTCGCGGTCCCTGACGTCATCGGCTACACGTGGGTCGAAGCGCGCCACACCCTCAACCAGGCCGGACTTGTTGCGGTGCAAGCCGTTCCGCAAGAGACGCCGTCCGGACTCCAGGATGGGACCGTCTCTGACCAAAGTCCCGGTGCCGGAACCGTCGTCAAGAGTGGCTCCGGAGTACGGCTGTGGCTCGACCGCGGGGGCGGCGCAGGCGTGCGCGAGCCCCGCCGTCCACGTCCCACACCGAAGTCTTCTCGGGAGATGCGACCCGAGCCCACTGGCGAGGCGGTGGGCTGACTGTAACCGTCATCCCTAGCTCTCTTCGGAGGAGCCAATCGCGCGCCTTGACGAAGGATTTCGATGACCAACACACTCACCGTCGCCGCCGGCGTTTTCGGCACTCTCACAGCCACCGCACTGGGATTCGCCAGCTTGGCCGCGGCGGCGCCCTCCGGTTTCGGCAATGCACAAGACACGATCAACGCCCTGCAGAGCCAAGGGTTCAATGTCGTCATCAACGGCGCTGTGGTTTACCCCTTGTCGGGGTGCAAAGTCACCGGAGTCGAGGGTCTCAACAGTTCCAACATCGACTCATCGGGACAGCGGATCGACCCGACGCGGTTCGACACCGTCTACGTCGACATATCGTGTCGGGATGGCTGACGGCCACACCCCGACAAGAGATGCGGCCGCGGTCCTGGCAGACTGCACGAATGGCCCAGATAACCCTGCGCGGAAACCCCGTCCATACGATCGGCGAGTTGCCCGCCGTCGGTTCATCCGCTCCTCAATTCTCGCTGACCGGCACAGATCTCGGTGCAGTGACAAGCGAGCAGTTCAGCGGTAAGCCTTTGTTGCTGAACATTTTTCCGTCTGTGGACACGCCCGTGTGCGCGACGAGTGTGCGGACGTTCAATGAACGCGCGGGGGCGAGCGGTTTGACCGTGTTGTGCGTATCGAAAGATCTGCCGTTCGCTCAGAAACGCTTCTGCGGCGCGGAGGGTATCGAGAACGTGATGACGGCGTCGGCGTTCCGGGACAGTTTCGGCGAGGATTACGGCATCACGATCGTCGACGGTCCGATGGCGGGGCTGCTTGCGCGGGCCGTTGTGGTGATCGGCGCCGACGGAAAGGTTGCCCACACCGAATTGGTGCCCGAGATCGGCGTCGAGCCCAGCTATGACGCGGGGCTGTCAGCGTTGGGCTCATAGGCTGCGGCGTGCGGCCCGGACGGCGTCGACCAGCGCTTCGTCACCGTCGAACTCCAGCCGCACCTCGTCGCGGCCCGAGATGAACAGCAGCAGTTCTTGTGGTTCGCCTGTCACTGTCAGCTCCGGGCCCCGGCCCACGGTCGCCAGCGTCTTCCCGTTCGGCGTGCGCAGCGATACCCTCGCCGGTGCCTTGGCCAAGGTCAGCCGGGCCATGATCGACAATCCCCGGCCCAGCGCATGCACCGTTGCATCATCGAGCTGTCTTGGCTGCCAATCGGTTTGGGCGCGGCGGACGTCCTCATGGTGGATGAACATCTCACCCATATTTGCGACGGGGTCGAGGATCTTGAACGGCGAATACAGGGGTGGGCCGGACGCGACCTTGCCCAGCAGCGTGTCCCAGTCGGTGGACTGGGTGACCTGACGCTGAACCTTCTCGGTGTAGCCGGCGAGAAACGGGATCGCGACTCCGGCCGTGGCATCCAACCGGCCTTCCCGCACCACGAGATGAGCGGCGAGGTCACGGGTGGTCCAGTCCCCGCAGAGCGTGGGCGCGTCGGGGCCGACCGAGCGCATGGTCTCGACGAGGGCACTGCGTTCTCGCTGGGCTGCGGTCATGGCTCGACCTTAGAACGCCCGCACGCCGTCGATGGCCACAATCATGCCGTGGCCCGTGCGATCGTTGGTAAACCGCGTGCCGTTCGCACCCGCGTCGATGGTCCAGCCCACCGCCGAGTAGGTCCGGTAGTCGAGGGTGACGACGGGGATGTCGCCCAAATTGCCGACCAGCCAAGTGACTTCCCCGTTCGCGGTCAGCCGCACGCCGTTGGCGGGACTGCCGTTGAGCACTGGTGAATTGGTGAACTGCGCCTCACAGCCGACCTCGGCGGTGCTGAGCTGGCAGCGGGTCTTGCCCGACTTCGTCTCGATGAACACGTAGCCGTTTTCCGGCGGCAGCACCTCCGCGCCGGGAGCCGCGGCGGAGGTCGTCGGTGCGGGCGTGAGCCTCGTCGGCGGCGCGGCTGTCGGCCTGGTGGGTCGGCTGGTCGGAAAGTTGGGCTCAGGGGGCGATTTCGGACTCATGACGGGCACACCCGGGGTGCTGGTCTGGCAGCCTGTCAGCACCGCGGCCACCGCGAGACCAACGGCAAGGGGCCATCGGGCAGTCATCTGGTACCCGCCATCGCGGCGTATCCGTTTGCCAGCGCCCGCAGCTGTGCAGCGCCGTCGCCGGAGTAGGCCGAGCCGTGCATGATCGCCAGCGTAGTCGGGTTCAGCTCGGCCAGCTGCTCAAGCGTCGGCCCCAGGTTCGTCGTCAGGCCGGTCGCGCCGAAGACCTCCTCGGCCTCCAATGCCGGTGCCACGCAATCGGACTCGGTCAGCGCCGGGCATTGGCCGGTGTGGGTGAGCAGGTCGCCGGCCAGCAGGGTGGAGGTGGTCTCGTCGAACCATAGGGCCGCCTCCCAGTTGTGCGGCACGTGCGGAGTGGGGAGGAAGCGGAGCCGGTGCCCGCCGATGTCGTGTACGCCGTCTTCGTGCGCCACCACCGGCGGACGGTCGCACAGGTCGACGAGAGACACCATGCAGGCCAGCGCGCCGTGGATGACTTCGGCGTTGGGCGCGGCGTCCAGCAGCATGTTCATCGCCCCACACTCGTCGGCCTCGACGTGGCCGAACGCGATCCACCGCAGTTTCTCCAGTGGCACGACCCGGTTGATCGCCTCCGACACGAACGGAAACAACTGGCGATGGCCGCAATGGAAGAGGAACGGCTCGTCGCCGACGAGCAGGAACTGGTTGAACGTGAAGCCGTTCTCGGTGACGTCGGGAACCCAGGTGGACATCCGGAAGATGTCGGGTGCTATCTCGTCGACGACGGTTTCCATGTGCCCATCGTCCGCCTCGTCGTGACGACAAGTCGCGGAATGCGAGAGCAAATCCTGCCACCGCGTTCCATTTCGCCACCGCGACAACGTCAGAAGGTGTTGACTGGTACCACCGTCATTCGGTCTATCGAGGTGGGTCTCATGGCACGCATTGATTTGTTTGCGAAGATTCCATTGATCGGGATGTCGCTGGTGTTCCTGGCGATGTTCATCGTCGCTGTCACCGCGTACCTTCACGCCGGCTGGTATTCGATCATCGGATACGCGGTTGCAGCCGTCGTCGCCGTGTGCGGCTTCGTCATGACGTTTCGCGACGTCAGGGATACGCCGGGACCCCCGGAGCAGTGGGATCCCCGTGGTAACCCCATTGACCCTGCGTCACCCCAAAACTGACTAGCGCGAGGACTGCTTCGATGACCACTGAACCCAAGCCCTCGACGTACGACAACTCCGCCCTATTGGCGGAGGACGAGGGCTACCACAAGGGCCTCAAGCCCCGTCAGCTGCAGATGATCGCGATCGGCGGTGCCATCGGCACCGGACTGTTCCTCGGTGCCGGCGGCCGACTACACAACGCCGGACCTGGCCTGTTCTTGAGCTATGCGTTCTGCGGCATCTTCGTCTTCCTGATCCTGCGGGCACTGGGCGAGCTTGTGCTGCACCGGCCCTCGTCGGGGTCCTTCGTGTCGTATGCGCGCGAATTCCTCGGCGAGAAGGCGGCGTTCGTCGCCGGCTGGATGTACTGGCTGAACTGGGCGTTCACGGCCATTGTCGACTCGACGGCGATCGCCACCTATTTCCACTACTGGACGTCGTTCGGGAGCGTCCCGCAGTGGCTGCTGGCACTGCTCGCGCTGGCGGCCGTCGTCAGCATAAATCTCATCTCGGTTACCCTGTTCGGGGAGCTCGAGTTCTGGGCCGCGGCCATCAAAGTCCTTGCGCTGATGACTTTTCTGGTCGCAGGCACCATCTTTCTTGCGGGCCGCTACCACATTCAAGGGCAGTCAACCGGTTTCAGCGTGATCGCCGACAACGGCGGGATTTTCCCCCACGGTCTCTTCCCGCTGGTGATTGTCATGTCCGGCGTCGTGTTTGCCTATGCCGCAGTAGAACTCGTCGGAACAGCGGCTGGTGAGACCGCCCATCCGCATAAGATCATGCCCCGTGCGATCAACTCGGTGATCGCACGTATCGCTGTCTTCTACGTCGGCTCACTGTTCCTGCTGGCCCTTCTTCTCCCGTTCAACACCTACAAGGCCGGCGAGAGCCCGTTCGTCACGTTCTTCTCCAAGATCGGAGTCGAGGGCGCGGGCACGGTCATGAACATCGTCGTGCTGACCGCCGCGTTCTCCAGCCTCAACGCCGGGTTGTACTCGACCGGCCGGATCCTGCGGTCGATGGCAATGAACGGCAGCGCACCGAAGTTCACGGCGGTGATGTCCAGCCG
>JAJKIB010000116.1 GCA_021154745.1 Mycobacterium sp. | reverse complement strand
GTGACGCCGAGCGGCAGCGAGATCGCCGCCCAGCCAGTGACATTCGCCAACGACGTCCAGCCGGTCGTGGCGAACTCGACGTCGAAGAAGGCCCGCGTCGTGCCCCGCGGTTGATCAAGCAGCGCATACGGCGGCGGCGGAGTGAGCAGCGTGGGCACGAGCAGTACGTCGTAGCCGGCCATCCCCCCGACGAACCGCCGCGTCTGTGCATGGACGGCCGCGATCGCGTCGGCGTATGCAACGCCTGTTGTCGTAAAGCCCTCGCGGACCATCACCCACGTACTCGCCTCGAACTCGTCCTCATGGGGTTCGCGCCCGAGGTGTGCGGTCGCCATGGCGTGCAACTGGGCGTTGCTGACGTTGTGCAGCACGGCGATGGCGTCCGCGACGGCATCGGCGTCGACGGTCGGAGCGCCGGACTCGATGACATGGCCAAGGCCGTCGAGCACGGCGCCGGTCTGCTCGACGGCGGCGACGACCTCTGGATGGGTGGTCGGCCCCGGGAACGGCGATGCCGTCGTCATCAAGATGCGGGCAGCGGTCGGCTGCTGCGTGATCGCTTGCAGGAAAGGCATATTGGGAGCGGGTGCGGTATACGGATCGCCAGGGGCGGACCCGGCGACGGCGTCGAGCAGCGCTGCGCTGTCGCGGACGGTAAGGGTGAGGGCGTGCTCGTTGACCAAGCCCTCCAACCCATGGCCTGCGCCCGGCGCGAAGGAGGTACGGCCGCGCCGCGGCTTGAGGCCGACGAGCCCGCAACACGAGGCGGGCACCCGGATCGAACCGGTGCCGTCTCCACCCGAGGCCGCGGGAACGACGCCCGCCGCCACCGCCGCGGCCGACCCGCCGCTGGAGCCGCCCGGTGTGATGGTCGGTGACCACGGGTTGACGGTTCGTCCGAACAACGACGGCTCGGTGGTGCAGTGGTTGCCCCATTCGGGGGTGTTGGTCTTGCCGAACACCACCAGGCCCGCGGCGAGGTACCGGTCGACGATCCACGCCGACTCGGTTGCGACGTGGGTGCGCAGTGCGCGTGAGCCCATCGCCTCGGGCGCCCCGGCCAGCGAGGCCCCAAGATCCTTGAGCAAGAAGGGAATTCCCGCGAGCGGACCTGAATCTGCCTTGCGCAGCGCGCCGGAGGCATCCAGCGCCGCGGCGTGCTGGCGGCCGCGATCAAACAGGTCGGCGATGACGGCGTTCAGGTCGCGGGCGGCCTCGAGGCGCACGATCGCCGCCTCCAGAAGTTCCGTCGCCGATAACTCACCCGAGGCGACCAACCCCGCCTGGGCGATGGCGTCGAGGTCGGCGAGTGCGAAGGCATCGGTTGCATTCATTGCGACGGATCATTCAGCGCCGTCAGAGACGCGGCAACTCGAGCCGCGATGTCTTTTCGGGCGCCGCCGAGTCGTTATAGGTATGCAGACACTGAAACCCGCGAAAGGACGACCGATGAGCGAGCAGCTGAACCGGCAGTTCACCGCGAAACTGCAGAAGAGCGAGAACACGGGCGGCTCGACCTACGTGATCATGCCCGATTCGGCCGCCTTCTTCGGGACCCGCGGCCTGGTCAAGGTCCGCGGCACCGTCGACGGCCAACCGTTTGCGAGCTCGTTCATGGCGCTCGGCGACGGCACGCACAAACTGCCCGTGAAGACCGACCTGCGTCGGCGCATCGGGAAAGAGGCCGGCGACGAGGTGACCGTGCACCTGTCCGAACGCGTTGGCTGAATGTTTCTGCGGTTTGCGGACCGGCCGTCCGATTCGCCGTACATCGAACGGGTCTGGCGGGGACGCAGCGACGGCGGCGGCCCGTTCGTCTCCGTCGCCGCCGGCCATCTCGAGCTCGTGGTGACGCGCCTCGCCGACTTCGCGATGGTGACGGTGCGCGGACCCGAGACCCGGGCGACGACCATAGCGTGCCCACCCGACGGAGAGTGGGAGGCCATCAGGTTCCGGCTCGGCGTGCACATGCCGTCGCTTCCGACCCGCCTGCTGCTCGATCACCGCGACGTGGACCTGCCGGTGTCGGCTGGCGGATTGTTCGAGCTGCACGGATTTCGCTGGCCACTTCCGGATCTGGAGAACGCGGAACGCTACGTCGACGCGCTCGCCCGGCGCGGAGTGATCGCACGGGATGACATCGTGGAGGCCGCGATACGCGGTCACGGACAACTGCTCACCGTCCGCTCGGTCCAGCGTCACTTCCGGCGCACCACCGGTATGACGCATGGCCTGTTCCGCCAAATCCAACGGGCCCGCCGTGCGACGAACCTGCTGCGAGACGGGGCGTCCATCCTCGACACCGTGCACGAGGCCGGTTATTTCGACCAGGCCCATCTCACCCGGTCGCTCAAAGTTCTCATCGGCGAGACACCGGCGAGCGTCATGCGGCACGACGCGCAGCTGTCGTTTCTGTACAAAACAGGCTGACGTGCACCGGGCTAATCTGCCGGCATGCGAGTCGAGCCCTATGTGTACTTCCAAGGTCGTTGCGAAGAGGCCCTCGCGTTCTATCGCGACGCCGTCGGCGCCGACGCCACCGTGTTCGCCCGATTCGAGGACCGGATCGCGCACGCCGTGCTGACCATCGGCGACAGCGTGGTTCTTGCATCGGACGGCCAGGGCGCCGGCCACCCCGACTTCAGCGGGTTTTCGCTGTCGCTGACTGTTTCTGATGATGCCGAGGCCGAGCGGCTGTTCGCGGCGCTGTCCGACGGGGGACGTGTGCAGGTGCCCATGGCACCGACGCCATTCGCGTCGCGCCTTGGCCTGGTCGCCGACAAGTTCGGCGTGCCATGGATGGTCGTGTCACAGAATGCGACGGGGTGACCTGCCCACTTCGTAGCCGGCGGGAAACGACATCTCGATGACCCGAAGCTGGTCATTTGCTTTGGATTCCAGTTCGAGGACGACGCAGCCGCCACCGAGGACCTTGGACTCCAGAACCGTGTAATGCTGGCCGCCACCGTTGACGTCGGTGATCGGGTCCCCCGAGCGCAATGCCTCGACGGGCACAATCTCGGGGGCCTTCAGATGGTGTGGTTCCACCCTCGCCACGGTAGGCGAAGAATTCCGGACCGGGGACTGGTTTCGCCCGAGCCAGGTCAGCCGACGGCCATGGCGTAGCCGACGCCTCCCAGCACGATCGCGAGCGTGCACAAAGCGAAAGTTGCAACCGCAAACGGCCATCCGGGTTTGCGGCGGAAGAGCTGGATCACCGTCACCACCAATCCGACCACCCCGATGGCGAACCCGGCGAGCAGCGCTGTCGCGACGGCGGTGACGGCGCCGTCCACGCTGCAGGTCTCCGGCGGGCAGTAATCCAGAAACGCGAGCGAGAACAGCCCGATGGCCGCAGCGACCACGCCGAACACCACCGTGACGATGAGGGCGCAGATCGACACCGCGAGGTCGGCGGTCGCGATGGGCGGCTTCGGGGGCCGCGGCAGCGGGTAGCTGGGATACCCCATGGGAGGGGATGCTATCGGGTACGGCCTGTTTAGCGGTTTCGTGCCGATTTCGTTGCCGGATGGCCGATCATGGCGCCAGCACTACTTGGGGGTGGACGATGCACAGCACGATGCAGGATTTTCCGCTGACCGTGACCGGCATTCTGCGGCACGGCACGGGGTGGAACTCGAGTCGAAGGGTCACGACCGCGACTTCCGAGGGGTACCGCGACATCAGCTACGGAGAGCTCGGGACACGGGTGGCGCAGCTCGCTCACGGCCTGCGCCAACTCGGTGTGACGGACGGCGATCGCGTCGCGACGTTCATGTGGAACAACCAGGAGCACCTCGAGGCATATTTCGCTGCGCCGTGCATGGGCGCGGTGCTGCACACGCTCAACATCCGGCTGGCAGGCGAGCAGATCGCTTTCATCGCCAACCAGGCCGAGGATCGCGTTGTGCTGGTAGACATGTCGCTGGCGCCGCTGCTGGCAGCGGTCCTGCCGGAGCTGACATCGGTGCGGACGGTGGTTGTCGTCGGCGAGGGCGACCTGGCGGCGCTCACCGCCTCGGGTAAGACCGTGATCCGATACGACGACCTGCTCGACGGGCAACCGATCGAGTACAGCTGGCCCGATTTGGACGAAAGAAGCGCTGCCGCAATGTGTTACACCAGTGGCACAACGGGAAACCCGAAGGGAGTGGTGTACAGCCACCGCTCGAGTTACCTGCACTCGATGACGGTGTGCGCGGCGAACGGCTTGGGCGTGCGCAACGGCGACCGCGTGTTACCGATCGTGTCCATGTACCACGCGAATGCGTGGGGCCAGCCGTATGCGGCCATGATGGCCGGTGCCGACTTGCTGTTGCCCGACCGGTTCCTGCAGGCCGCGCCGCTGGTCGACATGATCGAACAGCGCCGTCCCACCATCGGCGCCGCCGTTCCGACCATCTGGAACGACGTGTTGCAGTACCTGCACGCCAATCCGGGTCGAGATATCTCCTCGCTGCGCCTGGTGGCCTGCGGCGGGTCGGCCGTTCCGCTGGGCATGATGAAGGAGTACGAGCAGTCCTACGGCGTGCACATCAGCCAGGCCTGGGGCATGACGGAGACGTCACCGCTGGCCGCGCTTGCCGCCCCGCCGCCGGAAGCCACCGGTGCAGACCACTGGACATTGCGCGCCACCGCCGGCCGGGTGTTGTGCGGGGTTGAGGTTCGCCTCGTCGACGACGCGGGCTGCGTGCTGCCCAACGACGGTAACGCCGTGGGCGAGATAGAGATTCGCGGGCCGTGGATTACCGGTTCCTACTATCAGAACGCCGATCCATCGAAGTTCGACGACGGGTGGCTTCGAACCGGGGACGTCGGCCGCATCGATCCGCAAGGTTTCATCACGTTGACGGATCGAGCGAAGGATGTCATCAAGTCCGGCGGCGAATGGATTTCGTCGGTCGAGTTGGAACTCTTGATCATGGATCACCCCGCGGTCCTGGAGGCCGCGGTCGTGGCGGTGCCCGACGACCGGTGGCAGGAACGGCCATTGGCTGCGGTGGTCGTCAAGAACGAGTCCGCGGTCACCGCCGCTGAATTGCGAAAGCATCTGTGCGACAAAGTCGCCCGATTCTGGCTGCCGGAGCGGTGGACGTTCATCGACGAAGTGCCGAAGACGAGTGTCGGCAAGTTCGACAAGAAGCGTATGCGGTCCCATTACGCCGACGGCGCCTACGACGTCGTCGAGTGCCGGGACTGACGGTTCGGCTTGAAGGTCGACTCCGGATAGGAATTCGTGAGGCCAAGGGCGATCAACACATCCGCGGCCGTGATGAACAAACCCCACCAGTACATCCACTTCAGCGTGGCGTCGGGCTGTGACGCGAAGTAGCCGATCAGAAAGATCGGCCCGACGATGCCGATCACGAAGGTCATCGCCTGAATGACGAGATACCGCTTGAACGTGGACATCAGCGGTCAGCCTAACCATCCACCGGCGATCTCAACGGCCCGCGGTCATCGCCCACCGGATACCCCCGACGACGACGCGCCCGGCCATCCGGATGACAGTTGCCTCGACGGGAGGGAAATACGGCAGCAGCAACGGCATTCGCGCCCAGGCCGGCAGCATGGACACCGACGTGGCGGCCAGTAGACCGTATGGTGCCCTAGCCGCGATCGGCAGCGGGGGAGTCAACAGCAAGAAGCGGGCGGCCTCGCGCGCCGCCGGAGTGCCGGACAACTCCGGGCGAAATGCCTCGATCCGTTCGCGCAGTTGCTTCTCGGTCAGCGGCGGGTCGGGTACGCCGAGTGCCGTTGCGACACGGGCGGTATCGGCCACGTACCCGTCACGGCCGCTCTGGTCGAGAGGTGCAGCGCCGTAGAGCTGGTGGGCAAGCAGGAAGCTGTCGACTTCGGCGACGTGCACCCATTCCAGCAGGTGGGGATCGGACGCGTGGTAGCGCCTGCCATCGGGGGCAATGCCGTGGACACGTTGGTGGATTCCGCGAACCCGGTCGACCGCCCGCTGTGCGTCGGCGGCGGGGCCGAAGGTCGTCACTGCGAGAAACGTACTGGTGCGCTGTAGCCGGCCCCACGGATCGCCTCTGTAGTCGGAGTGCTGGGCGACGCCTGCCATCGCCAGCGGGTGAAGCGACTGGAACAGCAGCGCGCGCAGGCCGCCGACGAACATGGAGGCATCTGCGTGTACCCGCCGGATCGGACGGTCTTCGGTGAACCAGCGCGGCCCCGGCGTCTGATGGATCCGCGCCCGGTTGGCCGGTCCATCCGGGCCGGCAACCATGCCGAACAGGCTGCGACCCAGCGTCTGCCGCACACCGCCGAGATCGGGCAACACCGTCATGCATACGACGGTACCCGTATTGATCGGCGGTTTCGCCGTCCTAGGAGGCGTCAATTACCTAGTGTCAGTGACACGCGGACAAGAAACGAATGGCAGGTGGCAACTATGCGTCAGCGTGTTCTCACCACTATGGCAGCAATGGTTGTGGCGATGCCGGCGGCCGGGACCGTCGGTGTTCAAACAGCGTCGGCCGATGGCCCGACCGGTATCGGTGGGGCAACCATGATGCCCTTCGCCCAGATCTACCGGCGGTGCGACTTCAGCGCCAACACGCATACGGGGCCGACCTCATTCGCGCAGCCGATCGCGTTCATGCACAGCACCGGCTCCGAAGTTGTGGCCGACGTGCAGATCGCGATGGCCGAACCGAATACGCCCTATGACGTGAGACTGATCCAGATGCCTCGCTCGTCAGCGACGAGCTGCAATGCCGGTGACCCCGGTGTCAGTGGCGGTGTGCTCCTGACCGACCCTGCGGGCAGCGGCAGCGTCACCGTTCGCGGCCTCATTGCGCCGAAGGCGACCGGCGCGTGGCTGTACATCACTCGGCCCGGCGAGTTCTCGCAGACCCCCGCCGAGTTCTACACCACCGATTTCGTGGCCCCCACCTAGGGACCGCGGTAGTCGATCATCGGCTCCTGCTTGATCACCGCGCCGCCTGCGGTCACTAGGAGCTCGGCGGCCGAGAGCGAGTAGGTGACACTCGCATTCTGCGCAATGAACTCGTGCGTCGGCGTGGTGCGGGCCACCGTCCTGAGCACCGCATCGTCACTGAGCCGGACGCCCAGATAGCCGTAGCGGCCATCACGGTCGCCGCAGATCACCACGAGTGATCCCGGTGTCCGGCCGATGGCGACGGCCGTCTGGGATCCGTCGCATCGTGCGCCCGAGTTGAGGAAGCCCTTGTCGTCGACCGCGAAAAGAGCAGCAGGCGTAGGCGGGGCCACCGGTGGGCTGAGCGGTACGACCGGGGGCGCCGGCGGAGCCTGGGCGATCGTCGTTGACGGATACGCATTCGGCACCGAAACCGGATCGTGTGTCGCCCACTTCACCACTGCGCCGACCGAGACGATGAGCGCCGCCAGCAGAACCGCCGATCCGCCGAGGGCCAGGCGCCTGCTCGACAGAAGTCGCCGTGGGGGAGGCTCCTTACGATGTCGGCCTCGGGTTCGGGAAGGTTGCGTCAAATACCCCGAGCTGGTGACCAAGGTCGCTCCCGTCATGCAACTTCGTGCACTGGTTGTGCGAAACATTCTGCACGAGACGATCTGTAACACAACGCATGGCCGGACTGCGCCGACGTAGCCCGAATCTTGTTGATTCACTGGGGAATTTGCTAGCTACGGATTGACGTTGCCGAAAGTTTGACTACGGTGGCCTGGTGACCGTCTATGCCATCGCTGCGCTGAAGTTCACCGATCGCGACGCCTACAACCGGTACCAGGCGGCGTTCATGGAGGTCTTCAAGCGGTTTTCGGGGACGCTTCTGGCCGCAGATGAGGCGCCGCAGGTGGTGGAGGGCCAGTGGGACCGCGACAAGGTCGTACTGATGACATTTCCCGACGAGGCCGCGTTTCGCGAATGGGCGGAATCGACTGATTATCAGCGGATTTCAGAAGATCGTCGTGCAGCTGCCGACACCGTGGTGGTGCTGGTGCAAGCGCTGCCGACACGTACCTGAATGTGGGACGTTGCGGCACAGCGGGTTCCATGCACGCTGCTCATGCAGGCACGACGACCGTCAGGCTGTTGCCACGACGCTCTACCCGCATCCCGGCGCGCCGCGCGACCGCTGACACCTGTGCGGCGTCGTCGGGCTCGGATCTTGTCGTGGCAAGGGCTCGAGCGAGCCGACCCTTGTGCGCCTTGTTTAAATGGCTCACCACGGTACGGCGACCATCGGAATGCTCGGCCAGCACGTCGACCTTGACGGCGCCGGGCAGCTTTGCGAGTGCCGCGTAGGAACCGGATCGCAGATCCACGACGAGTTCACTCGCAGCGATCTGCGCCAGCACCGGTTCGAGCAGTGGCCGCCATCGCGCGGCCAAGGTTGGTTGTCCGGGCAGCTTCGACGTCGCGGAGAGGCGGTACGCGGGCACCGGATCGTCCGCGCGCAGCAGTCCGAACAGCGCTGAGCCGACCGCAAGACGGGTTCGGGCACGGGCGGTGGCCGCAGCGCTCAGCGATCCGATATCGAGAGCGTCGTACAGGACACCGGTGTAGCGGCTGATCGCCGGCAGTGTCGCCGCGCTGCGCAGGTTGGCGTTGCGCTCGATCTCGGCGTCCTGCAACGCGGAGATGCCCAGCGCGCGCCGACAGGCCGACCGGTCGCCGGCCAGCCCGACGAGTTCGTCGATCAGTTCGTCACGCAACGGCCCGAGTTCGGGTGAGCTAAGTGCCTCCAGGCGCAGAGGCGGTCCGTCACCGCCGACATGCTTGGTCTCGGACGGCGGCAGCAGCACGATCACGGTCGTGACGCTAGCCGAGGGCATACATGGTCATCCTGCGCCGGGTCAGGCCGGCGCAGCGATATCCGCCGGCGCCGGCGGCGCGAATGGATCCTCCGGTGGGGGCGGCGGCGCGAAGGGATCGGCCGGCGGGGGCGGCGGTGCCATCTCCGGCTCGGGCGCCGGCGGAGGCGCCAGCGGTGCCTCCTGTGCCATCAGCACCACGGGGGCTTCCGGGGCCGGCGGCGGCACCATCTCGGGTGCCGGCGGCATGAATGGCATCCCGGCGTCGGGGGCCGGCATCGCGTCTGGCGCGGGCGGCATCTCCTCGGGCGCCAACGGCAGGAACATGTGGTGGCTGAATTGCCTCTGGAACGCGCCACCGCCACCGACGCGGACGCCACCGCCTTCACCGGAGGAGACAGGGGTTCCATCGGGAAGCGTCGCCGCGGTGTGGCCGCCATTCCAGCCGACATTGAGGGCACCCGGCTCCGACCCGTATCGGAAGCCGCGTGCGAGCAGAGCCCGTTCGATATTGCCGGTGTTGAACCGATCGCCATAGATCGGCCGGCCGGATGCCGCATTGGTCACCCACGAGACCAGGCCCGAGCAGTCCGTTCCCCTGGGCGAGTCCCCGCCCGAGATGTACGGCGTGCCCGAAACCGAGTTCACGAGCGTCAACAGCGCTACGGTAGCAAACATGCGGCCGGACGCTACTAGAGGTTTTTGTAACGCGCCAAAATCTGTGACGCCCTTCACAACCGTGGGAAGTATTACTCACTTCACGAAATGTCATGCACTGCCAAATGATTCAATTAGACACCGCCGCTTGAGATTTCAGTAGTCGTCGCAGGTAGTTGATCGTAGTTCCGTGTGTAACCATCCTGACGCAGGGGCCATATAGGTATGGAAGCGTTGCGAGTTCGTACTCAAGACGGCTCGCATACGGCACGTTGAAGTCGGACAATCTGTGGCGACCATCACATATCAAGATCGAAGAATGTGGCCCACGTCACTCGTATACGGGAGTGAAAAACCCAGGTCAGGCATGAACGATCGCCGTACCGCCCGTAGCGCTGCCGACGAGCGCTTCCCGCAGATGGGTCATCTATAGCGCACTGTACGCATCGTGACGCCCAATCACGTTCTGGCGCAATTGCATTGCAGGCGCTCACCGTGAAAACCCATGGGCCGGAATATTAGTCAGCCGTAGGCGAGGAGCAGTGGCACTCGTTGCTCGGCGTTTGTCAGCGAACCATGTTGGCCGATCAGCGACGACAACAGTGGTTCCGCTGTGCGCCGCATCAACCCAGCGGTGCCGCGTGCCGCTGCGACGACGTCGCCGATTCGGAACCGCACATCATCGCCGACCCGGTCGCCGAACCATCCAGCCGAGATCGCTTCGTCACGAGATGCCACCCACGCCCGCTGCGCCAACGTCTCCCGCCACGCCGCGAGCACAGAGCCCGCGGCACCGTCGGCAGCGTAGACGTGCCGTGCGCGTGGCTCACCGCCGATGGCTTTGACGCCGTCCTGAAGCGGCTCGCAGTCGTCGATGTCAACGACGTCCGATGGGTCCACCGAGACCATGCCATGGTCGGCCACCACGGCGAGCAGCCCGCCCGGCGGCAGACCCTCCACGATGGACTCCACCAGGCGGTCCACCTGACGTAGCTGCATCCGCCACGCCGGAGAACCGGGACCGTAAACATGCCCGAGCAGGTCGAGCTCGGAGTGATAGCCGTGGCAGAAGCCGCCATCGGCAAGCGCGGACCGCACGCACGCGGCGAGATCACCGAGCGCGTGCACGCCGACGTAGCGACCGCCACGCAGCACGGCGCGGGTCAATCCGGATCCAGTGAACTGTGCGCCGGAGATGACGCTGACCGCGATTCCGGCCGCCGCGGCCCGCTCGAATGTCGTCGGCAAGGGTTGGACCTTCTCCGGCGGAACCTTGTCACGCAGGTCGCGACCTGACGGGTGCGGCCGCCATCCGAGGGCGTTGACCACGCCTGCGCGGGGCAGCCGAAAGGACAGGCCCACCATTCCGTGCTCACCGGAGCGGCGGCCGGTGCCCACCGCGGCCAGTCCGGCCACTGTCGTGGAGGGGAATCCGACCTGCAGTGTCTGGCCCCGCAGCCCGGCCAACACCGGAGCATCGTCGGCGTAGGTGTCCAGCTGTTCGGCGCCGAGCCCGTCGACGAGCAGGACGCAGGCGCCGGCTATCCCATGGGGAAGGGCGATCGGGCCGTCGAATCCCGCGACACCCATTGCGGAAAGCACTGACGGCACCACGTCGGCCAGATGCGGGAGGTCCGGGTCCGGCTGCGGCAGGTCCACGATTCGAGCCTGCCACACCACATTCATTTTGAATCGCGGCCAGTGCGACATCCTGCAGTGCACCACAGCAAGCTTCGACGGGCGCTTTCGAGAATTGAAGTTCCGCAGAGTGTTTGACAGTGCAAAGATCGCGCGGCGCGGCTTTACTCCATCTTGACCGCGTGTTGAATCGCGCCTTCAACGATTGCTAGGTGAGTACGCTTCCAACGGTGGAGCTGGGGGTTTTGGGACCTCTCCAGGTCCGGCTTGACGGGGCGCCCGTCACGATCCCGGGCGCCAAACCGCGCGCCATCCTCACATTGCTAGGCCTGCATTGCGGCTCGGTCGTGTCAGCCGACACGCTGGTCGAGCTGCTCTGGGGCGATGATCCGCCACGCACCGCCGGCAAAGCCCTGCAGACCCACATCTCGTCGCTGCGTCACACCCTCGGCGAGGGCTTCGTGTTGACGGAGGGGACGGGCTGGACACTGACCGGGCCCGAGGTTGATGCCTCCCGTTACAAATTGGCCGCGAGAATAGGCCGAGAAGCCGCTGCCGCGGGTGACATCAGCGGAGCGGTGACCCGTTTCGAGGAGGCGTTGGCCCTGTGGCGCGGGATCCCCGAACTTCCCGATAGCCAGCGGGGACTGTCCGAGAAGACGCGCTGGATCGAGGGCCACGCCGCGCTTCTGGAGGATCGGGCCGATGCGCTGCTCGCGACGGGGCGCGCGGCGGAGATCATCGGCGAGCTCGAGGCCGCGGTGGGCGATGCGCCGCTGCGCGAGAGGCGATGGGGCCAGCTGATGCTCGCCCTGTACCGCGCAGGCAGGCAGGGCGAAGCCCTGGGCGCTTATCAACGGGCGCGGTCACTGCTCGCCGAAGAGCTGGGGGTCGACCCCGGACCCGACCTTCGGCGGCTCGAGGCGGCGATCGTCGCGCAGGATGCCGCGCTGGATATGCCTGTGTCACAACACATTCCGGCGGTGACGCGTGCAGTCACCTTCCTGCTCACCGACATCGAGGGATCGACCGCGGCCTGGGAGGCAGAAGCCGATGCCATGGCGGTGGCGGCGCTCTGCGATCGGCATCGTGAGCCGCATGGTCGTGAAGGGCACGTCGACCGGTGGCGCCGGCATCGAGATTCCGTTTGTCTTCCTCATCCTTCTCGACGGTGATCGTTTCACCCGTTTCGAAGCCTTCGACGAAAACCAGCGCGACTTGGCCCTCGCGCGGTTCCAGGAATTCGGCCAGGCCTGAACCGTTGACATGCAGCCGTGTGGCTGCATATGGTTAGACATGCAGCCAGTCAGCTGCATGTAAGGGATATGGCAGAGATGGACGAGGTGTTCAAGGCGTTGGCGGATCCGAGCCGGCGACTGCTGCTCGACAGCCTCAACGCGCGCAACGGACAGAACCTTCAGGAGTTGTGCGCGGGCTTGTCGATGGCGCGGCAGTCGGTCAGCAAGCATCTGGCAATGCTAGAAGCGGCCAACCTGGTCACCACGGTGTGGCGGGGGAGGGAAAAGCTGCACTACCTCAACGCGGAGCCGATCAACGCCATCGCCGACCGTTGGATCAATCAATACGACCGTGCGCGGGTACAGACGCTCGCGGACTTGAAAACAGCATTGGAGACCGAATCAATGAGCAGCAGTGCGGAATTCGTCTACACCACCTACATCCGGACCACGCCGGAGAAGCTGTGGCAAGCAATCACCGACCCAGCGTTCTCGCACCGGTATATGGGCCATGGGATGGTGTCGGATTGGCAGAAGGGTTCCACATACGCATGGGAAGACCACGGGCTGAAAATCGAGCACCCCGAGCAGGTCATCCTCGAGTCCGACCCGTACCGCCGACTCGCGTTCACCTTCCACACATTCGTTCCCGAACTTGCAACGGCCGTCGAACAACTCGACGAGAAGACCGTCGCCACCTGCGCAGCCGAACGCCGGTCAAAGGTGTCGTTCGACATCGAGCCCGAAGGCGATCAGGTCAAGTTGACCGTCGTCCACGGCGACTTCGAGCCGGACAGCACGGTGCTCGGGCTCATCTCGGGCGGCTGGCCGTGGAAGCTCTCGAACCTCAAGACCGCCCTCGAACAATCATGAGTGCTCTGCCCCCGATGGTCGACCGGGCCACCTTCCAAAGCGAACTGGATGCGCTGCGGGTTCGCGAAAAGGCGCACACCCGCGAAGGAGACGCGATCGCCGCGGCCCGCCGTCGGTTGCCGATGGTCGAAGTAGACGCGACAACGCCGCTCGTTAATGCCAACGGTCCCGCCACGTTGCTCGACGCATTCGAGAGCCGCAGCCAGCTGATCGCCTATTACTTCATGTGGCACACCGGTCATCCCGCGGCCGAGCAGTGCGAAGGCTGCACCTGGGTCACCACCCAGGTCGCCGAGCTGTCCTATCTGCATTCCCGCGACATCACGTACGCGGTCTTCTGCCAGGGTCCCTATGACGAAAGCAGACGCTACCGCGACTTCATGGGCTGGGACATGCCGTGGTACTCGGCACACGGCTCCCTCGACACGCTGCTCGAAGGGCGCCAAATCGGCCTGATGCACCTCGTCTGCTACGTACGGGACGGCGACCGAGTCTTCGAGACTTACTGGACGAACTACCGCGGCGTAGAGGCGATGGACTACAGCTTCGCACTCATGGACCTCACCGTGTACGGACGCCAGGAGCAGTGGGAGGACTCGCCCCGCGGCTGGCCGGTACGCCCGATTGGCAACAACAGCGATCGAGTGCGCACCAACGGACGTCCGATCGCCCAGTGGTCGCGACTCGAGGCTGGGCGCTCCGACGCGCTGAGTTAGGTATCGAAAGTCGAAGGGAGACAAAATGAAGACACCGCCGATCGTATCTGCGCAGGAGTGGAATGCTGCCCGGCAGGAAATGCTCGTCAAAGAAAAGGAGGTGATGCGCGCCCGGGATGCTCTGGCCGCGCAGCGCCGCCGGATGCCATGGCTGGAAGTGGAGAGGGATTACGTCTTCGACGGGCCCGACGGCAAGGCGAGCCTGCTCGACCTCTTCGATGGCCGGCGCCAGCTGATCATCTACCGCGCATTTATCGAACCCGGCACGGGCGACTGGCCCGAACACGGTTGCACGGGTTGCTCTTTGATGGCTGACCACATCGGTCATCTCGCGCACCTGAACGCGCGGGATACGACGCTGGTGTATGCCTCGCGCGCATCCCAAGCGGACCTCGACCGGATGAAGGCGAAGATGGACTGGCACCGGATCCCCTGGTACACCATCACAGACGACTTCGACACAGATTTCGGTGTCAAAGACTGGCACGGCACCAACGCGTTCATCCGAGACGGTGACCGCGTATTCCGCACCTATTTCATCAATGGTCGCGGCGACGAAATGTTTGTCAACACCTGGCACTTCCTCGACATGACGGCCCTTGGGCGACAAGAGGAATGGGAAGACTCGCCGGAGGGCTATCCGCAGAGCCCGCCGTATGAATGGTGGGCCTGGCACGACACGTACGCCGAGCACGTGCCGTCGCGGTGGTTCGGCGACCCGGACCCCAACGACCCGAACGACCAACGGCCGCCGCGCAAGGACACTTAGGACGGCACGCTGGCCAGCGCCTGCGCGATGCACTCCTGCCACCGGCCATTGCCGAGTGTCTCGATCGCCGAGTCCCCGCCAAATGCGCTGGAGATGACGACGTCCGGCTCTACCGTCCTCAACAGCTCGAGGCTCGACCTCAACGCTGCGGCGCTGCCTCGACCGGGCACGAGGAACGTCGACCAGGTGCCGTCGCCGGCCGGAAACATTGTGTCGCCGGTGAACAGATACTTCTCGCCCTCGACTCCCGGTACGAGATAGCAGGTGCTGCCGTCCGAATGACCAGGCGTGGGAATCGCCTCGACGCCGTTCGCGTCGACGTGAGATCGATCGTCCACGGGCGCATCGACGTGCGCGTGGCGGCCGATCGCCTCCAGCTCGGCCGCCGAAGCATGCAACTGGGAACCGAACCGTTCGGCGACCCGGGCCAGCATCGGGCCGGCTTCGTCGACATGCGAGAGATACTGGGCGCTCACACCGCCGAGCGCTTCGATAGCCCCGAAGTCCGCGTCGGAGGCCGGGCTGTAGAACAGAATGTTTCCGCTTGACCCCCGCCACAGATACGCGTGCGTAGTGAGACCGGGAAACGGGGATTCAGTCCGAGTCTCCCAAAGGTCGTCTCGGATCTGCGTCATGGAGGTAGTCATGGCTATACCGTTCCTCCTCAACCACAGTTGAGGTCAAGCGATGAAAACAATTGCCCCCCAGCCGGGATTGGGCCGCGGCCGACGCTGGATAGGTCAGCGCTCGACGACGGAGGCGATCCGCGCGGCCACGTCCGCCGCCACTGCCAGCACCCGCGGGTCCTCGGCGGCGAAGTAGCGGTCGACGCCGGAGTCATAGACCGCGCCGGCGATCGAGCCGTGGTCCGCGGCCAGCTCGACGAACTCGACGGGCCACTCGTTGTCGTTGAGCGTCGCAGCGAACGACCGGCTCGTCTCGACCGGCACGACGTCGTCGGCGGATCCGTGAAGGAGCGTGAACGGCGTGCGCTGTGCGGGCAGTTCGGTAGGCAGTTGCGCGGCCGTAATCGGATCACGTGCCATGAACGCGCCTGCCAGGCAGACAGTGTGGGTGACAGGGACATTGAAACGCCGGGCATGGATCGCTAGCCCGGCAGCGGCGGCGGCGCCCAACGACCATCCGACGAGAATGAGACCGTCTGCGCGTTGGCGGGCGAACTCTACCGATCGCAACAGATCACCGCGGCCGCGGTCGTCCGCGTGCGAGTCCCAATCCGGCACCACGACCACGAGGCCGTGGCCGGCGACCAGTTCGGCGAGTGGCCGCATCGCGGTGCGGGCATCGGTCTGCGCGCCGTGCCACATCAGAACCGTGGGTCCTGCCGCGTCGTCAAACAGGTCAACCGTCCGGCCCGAGGCGTACTCCAGCGTCTGCACATCCGGAGTCTGCCCATGCGACCACGGCGCTAACCACCCGAGCGGTGATCCTGCGAGTAGGCCGCCCACCGCTGCGCTTCGCTGGGCAGCGGCAGATACGTATGGCCACATTCCAGGAGCCAGGCACCGTGACCGGCGAAGCGCGTCAACCGGAATCGATTGCAATACCGACAGTGCGTCATCGGCCCAACTCCTTTCGTGTGGCGGGTTCTTCCTGTTCTAAGCACGGTATGCAGCTTCAATGACGGCCAAAACGGGCCGCGCACCCCTGTATGACCCAGTCACCCGGGGCGTTTTCGCGCAAGCGGCGTTGGGGGATTAGGGGGTGGTGGCGCGCGTCCGGCGTACGACGGCTATTTGGTGCCGAAAATGCGGTCGCCAGCGTCTCCGAGGCCGGGCCGGATGTAGCCGTGTTCGTCGAGCTGACGGTCAATCGCAGCGGTATAAATCGGCACATCGGGATGGGCCGTCTGCATGGCGGCGACGCCTTCCGAACAGGTCAGCAGGCACACGAACTTGATCGACTTGGGCCCGCATTCTTTCAGCCGCTCCACCGCTGCGACGGCCGAGTTGCCGGTCGCCAGCATGGGGTCGACCACCACCACGTCACGCTCATGGAGTTCGCCTGGCATCTTGAAGTAATACTCCACCGCGCCAAGCGTTTTGGGATCGCGATACAGACCGATATGGCCGACTCGTGCACCCGGGACCACAGACAGCATGCCGTCCAGAATTCCGGTGCCGGCACGCAGGATCGAGACGAACACCAGCTTCTTGCCGTCGATGACCTTGCCGGTGGTGCTTTCCAGCGGTGTCTCGATCTCGATGTCGTGCATCGGCATATCCCGCAGCACCTCGTACGCCATCAGGGCAGAGATCTCATGCAGCAGCTGACGAAAGCTATTAGTGGAGGCATCTTTTCGGCGCATCAAGGTGAGCTTGTGCTGCACCAAAGGGTGATCGATCAGATGTACGGTGGCCATGGCTGCTAGAAGACGGTGCCGTCGCTGACGACGGAAAGCGGTGGACGCCCATCGCGCAAGCGCTCCGCAAGCGCACGGCCCGCCGCCCAGGACCCGCCCTCGAGCACGCGCGCCAGCGGCATCTGTCCGGCATCCACGCCCAGTCGGGTGCGCACCAGCGGGGCCAGTTCGTCGAGCAGGGCCACGGTCAGTGCGCGCCACTCGACCACCAGCTCATCGCTCACGTCCCAGGTGCGCGCGGCCCAGGCCGGTTCGCGCAGGCGCAACACGCCGGTGTCCAGCAGCAGGCCGCCGTTGCGGTATTCGGGCAGTCCGGTCAGTGCGTCCAGGCCCCCCACATGCACGCCTGCCCATTCGAAGGGTTCCAGCAGCGAGTAGGTCAGCCACTGCGACAACTTGTGAAACGGCACCCAGCCGCGAGTCAGGCCGGGTCCCGGCACGGCGTCGTGGCGCCAGCAGTCGCCGAGCGCCTCGTGTCCAATACGGTTGGCCGCCAACCAGATTCGCGACAGGGACGCCAGGATCTGCGACAGGATGTCGTGTGCCGCGACCCGGTTCCCGTCCCTTATGTCGAACAGGCCCCCGGGCCGGCCTTGCGGGCCGAACGCCTCGGGTTGCGAGGCCAGCGCATCGCCGAGCCGGCGCAGCACAAGCACCCGGCCCTCCAATCCGACCAGAGGGTTGGCGGGTGTGCACTGGAACACCTCGGCCAGCCGCTCCGCGCTCAGATTGCGCAGGCCGGCGGCGTCGACCTGCAGTGGATGTGCGGCATCGCCGGAAAAGACTCCGCCGCAGAAGGCGTGCCAACTCGCCACGCCCAGACCCTCGGACCGGCTGAAGCGCTGTCCGGTGGCTGCTTCCAGGTAGTGCCAATCGGCGCCCGCACCGGCGTCGAGCAATACGCTGACCACGGCAACGTCGATCATGGCGCGGGCACGCGCCGGTGTGTCGTCCGCCGCCAGCCGCGCATCCAGCTCTGCCTTGCGGTCCACGCCGCCGGCCTCGAAATGCCGCCACCGGCTGTGGTACGGGATGTGCAGGTCGGGATAGCGTGCGCGCGTTATATCGGCGACTTCGGCCGCGGCCCCGGACAGCGAATCATCATCCACAGTGAACCAGGACGATTCGCCCGCACGCGCGCGGCTCAGCAAATATCGCGCACGCTTGCGGATCGCTGTCGTGGTGCGCAGCACTGCGGTCGCACCGGCGGGTCTGCCGGTGTCGAGGTCGGGACGGACGCCGACGACGCTCATCCCGAGAGCCCCCGGCCCTTGGCCTTCCTCAATTCCTCGGCCCCAGGCACCTGGCCAGGGGTGAAGTAGCCGGCCGCCATCTTGGCGTCGATCTCAACGCGTGCATCGGGCGGGATCAGCGCCTCCGGGATGTTCACGCGTTCGCCCACCTCAATACCGGACGCGGTGATGGCGTCGTACTTCATATTGCTCATGGAGACCAGGCGGTGGATCTTCCTGACTCCCAGCCAATGCAACACGTCGGGCATCAACTCCTGGAAGCGCATGTCCTGCACGCCCGCCACACACTCGGTGCGAGCGAAGTAGGCCTCGGCGGTGTCGCCACCGACCTGACGTTTGCGCGCGTTGTAAACCAGGAACTTGGTCACCTCGCCCAACGCGCGGCCCTCCTTGCGGGAGTAAGCGACCAGGCCCACACCGCCACGCTGCGCGCCCTTGATGCATTCCTCGATCGCATGTGTGAGGTAAGGGCGGCAGGTGCAGATGTCCGAGCCGAACACGTCTGAGCCGTTGCATTCGTCGTGCACGCGCGCGGTCAGTTCGACGGTGGGATCGCCCAGGTCGCGGCCGCTGCCGAAGATGTAGACGGTCTGCCCGCCGATCGGCGGAAGGAAGACTTCGAGGTCCGAGCGGGTGACGAGTTCGGGGTACATGCCGCCCGTTTCTTCGAAGAGCACTCGGCGCAGATCTGCCTCGCTGCAACCGAATCGTTGCGCCACCCCCGGCAGATGCCAGACGGGCTCGATCGCCGCCTTGGTGACCAGCGCCGCGCCGGTGGGCAGCAGGATCCGGCCGTCCGGGACCAGGCGGCCTTTCTGGACGGCGTCCATGACCTCGGGCACGATCACGTGCGCCTTGGTGATGGCGATCGTCGGGCGGATGTCGTAGCCGGCGGCCAGGTCGGCGGCGAAGATGTCGGCGACCATGGCGCCCCAGGGGTCAAGGCTGACGATCTTGGCGGGCTCGCTCCACTGGGGGAAGGGGCCGATGACGTCGGTGGGCATCGTGTCCGTGAGATCGGCCCTGTGCTCACGCGACAACGCGCCTGCCGCCACTGCCAGCGCCCGGTACACGCTGTACGACCCGCTATGCGTGCCGATCACATTGCGATGGGCACGCTTGGTGGTGGTGCCGATGAGCGGCCCGCGCTCGGTTGCCGTCGGCGCACCCCAGCGAATCAGCGGAGCATCGAAGCCGCCGCTGTGCGACGTCAGGCGGATATGGCCGGAGGCGCGTTTCGACTTGGCAGGCGATGGCACCGCGGCGCCGGGTTCAGCAGACATGGTCGTCCTCCGTCAAGAAGGCGCAAGCATATCCACTCTGCCTCCTCGATGCGGTTCTTGCAGGTGCGTACCTCGCCACCACCCGCTCAGCAAGGGCGCGCGTACCATTTCGACATGCTGCGGGAGGACCTCTCCGGTCGGTTCGACTACCTGTTCGAGCCGTTGGAGGTCGATGAGTCGGCCGGTAACGGCGACGATGCGGCTCCCCAAGCGGTCGCACAACCCCGCGATGACAACCGGTGGTCGCGCCGCATAGTCCTCGCAGGCGTCGTCCTAGCAACGCTTGCGGCCGCCGCGGCGACGGCCGTCGTGCTGCTCCAGCCGGCCCGGCCAGCACAACGAATAGTCACTCCGACTGACAGGACGCCACTGTCCACGGCGGTGCCGACAGCGATATCGCCGGCGATGTCGAGCACCCCCGCAGAGCCTGTTCCGGTCTTACCGGCCACGGTCAGCACCTCCGTCGTCCAGCCGCCTCAGCCGCCGGCGCAGCAGCCGACCACCGTTGCCAGCGAGCCGCCCGCCACGATGCCGCCTCCGCCCACCACGCGCGCGCCCATCAGCGTCAGCCCTGAAACACGCGCACCGTTCCCGAACCAGAGTCCGCCCCGGAACAAAGATCATGGCGGGCTACTCGGCGGCGTGCTTTAGCTGAGCGAACGCGATACGCGGTTCGCAGGAATCGCACAGCATTTCGCGTGCGGCAGTCGGCCGATCACGCTGATATTCTGCCAACGCCGGCGGTCGCAGCGGCGTGACCCGAACGAAACAGCAGAGTCCCTCACGAAAAGAGTTTTGTGCGCACCGGAGAGATCAAAGCCTTATCCTGCTTGCGCATCGTCGCCGCAGTGTGGGTGGTGTTGTTTCACTTCCGGCCGTGGTTGGAGGTGTCGGCGCCGGGCTTCAGATCCGCCCTCGCGCCAGTGATCAACTGCGGCGCACAAGGCGTCGACCTGTTCTTCATCCTCAGCGGGTTCGTGCTGACGTGGAACTACCTCGACCGTATGGGCGAGTCGTTTTCGATGAAGGCCACGCTGCACTTCCTGTGGTTACGGCTGGCCAGGGTGTGGCCGGTCTACCTGGTCACGCTGCACCTCGCGCTGGCGTGGATCATCTTCACGCTTTATGTCGGCCACTTGCCGTCACCAGTCGCAGACCAACTCAGCGCGGTCAGTTATGTCCGCCAGGTCCTGCTGGTGCAGCTGTGGTTCCAGCCGTTCTTCGACGGATCGAGCTGGGATGGACCCGCCTGGTCCATCAGCGCCGAGTGGCTGGCGTATCTGTTTTTCGGGGTGTTGGTGCTGGTGATCTGCCGGATAGCCCGAGCGACGAGGGCAAGGGGCTTGCTGTGGCTAGCGGTCGTCGCCTGCTTGCCGCCGATGCTGCTTTTGCTGGCGACCGGCCACTTCTACACCCCGTGGAGTTGGCTTCCGCGGATCATCATGCAGTTCACCGCGGGCGCGCTGGC
>JAJKIB010000115.1 GCA_021154745.1 Mycobacterium sp. | reverse complement strand
AGCCGATGACCTCGCTGCCGCTGGCCCGGATCGGCCAGAGCAGACGGCGGTGGAAGCGGTCCATCGGCCCGCGCCGGCCTTCGCGCGACAGGCCGGCTGCCTCGAGCTCCTTGAACTCAAATCCCTTGCGCAGCAGATGCTTTGTCAGCGATTCCCAGCCCGACGGCGCGAATCCGCAGCCAAACTGCGCGGCGGCCGCCATGTCGAAGTTGCGGTCGAGCAGATACTGCCGTGCGGGCGCCGCCTCCTCGGACTGCAGCGCTGCGGCGTAGAACTCCTGCGCGGCGGCGTTGGCGGCCAGCAGCCTGCTGCGGCTGCCTCGGTCGCGCTGCACGTTCGTCGCCGCCGCACCGGTGTAGGTGACCGTGTAGCCGACCCGGTCGGCCAGCAGCTCGACGGCCTCCACAAAGCTGACGTGCTCGATCTTCTGGACGAACGCGTAGACGTCGCCGCCTTCGCCGCAGCCGAAGCAGTGAAAATGGCCGTGGTTGGGCCGGACGTGAAACGACGGCGACTTCTCGTCGTGGAACGGGCACAGGCCCTTCAGCGAATCGGCGCCCGCGCGTCGCAGCTGCACGTAGTCGCCGACGACGTCCTCGATCTTGATGCGTTCACGAATGGCCGCGATATCGCGATCAGGGATTCGGCCGGCCACTGCGTCAGTCTAGGCCCGGCTCCAGGCGCTCCAATCGCCCTTCTGTGAACGATGCGATCTGGTCGACGACCACCCGCAGCCGGGCGCCGTCGTCGTCGGCGTCGTTGAAGGCGGGCACGAAGATCGGGTCGAGCGTGGCCGGGGCACCCGCGAACACCCACTGCCCGACGCGATGGATACGGTCGCGCTGCTGCGCCTGCAACTCCAGGTGTCGCGGGTCGGACATGATGAACTGCAGCGCCAGAATCTTCAGCACTGCGACCTCGGCGCGCACCAGCTCGGGTACGCGCAGCTCGGCCTGGTAGCGGACCAGCGGACCAGGGCCTGCCGTCTCTCGGGTGGCGGCGATGGCGGCCGACGCGAACCGGCCCACCAGCTCGCTGGTCAACCGTTTCAGTGCGACCGATGCGGCCAGGGTGGCGTCGTACTTGCCGACTGCGGCCACCACCGGCAGCGCCGACAGTCGCTCGGCGGCGCCCACCAGGTCGTCGGCGCGCAGGCCCGCGCCCATTCCGCTGGACTCACCGAGGCGCCCCAGCACCGCGGCCGCGTCGTCGTCGGCCAACACCCGCATGTCGATGCGGCCGGAGACGACGCCGTCCTCGACGTCGTGAACGGAGTAGGCGACATCGTCGGCCCAGTCCATCACCTGAGCCTCCAGGCAGGGCGTGCCGTCCGGGGCGCCTTCACGCACCCAGTCGGCCGCCGCCGCGTCGTCCACGTAGAAGCCGAACTTGCGCGTCCGCTGCCCGCGCCGCCACGGGTACTTGGTCACCGCGTCCAGCGCGGCCCGGGTCAGGTTCAGCCCCGCGCTGTGGCCATGGGGGCCAAGGACTTTGGGCTCCAGGCGGGTGAGGATGCGGAAATTCTGCGCGTTGCCCTCGAAGCCGCCGTGCTCGGCGGCCAGTTCGTCCAAGGCGCGTTCGCCGTTGTGGCCGTACGGCGGATGGCCGATGTCGTGAGCCAAGCCGGCCAGGTCGACAAGGTCGGGATCGCAGCCAAGTCCAATGGCCATGCCGCGGCCGATCTGCGCCACCTCCAGCGAGTGGGTGAGCCGGGTGCGCGGGGTCTCGCTCTGGCGGGGTCCGACGACCTGGGTCTTGTCGGCCAGTCGGCGCAAGGCCGCGCTGTGCAGGACACGGGCCCGGTCCCGGGCGAAATCGGTGCGGTGTTCGGTGTCGGTGCCCGGCAGCGAGGCGCCCTTGGGCGGTTCGACCACCAGACGTTGCCGGTCGAACTCGTCGTAGGGATCTCCAATCACAGCCACCGACGCACAGTCTGCCAGTACTACATTGTGGGCCATGCGCATCGCCCGTTTGCTCGGCCTCCTGCTGGCGGTCCTGACCGTCGGCATCCTGCTGGCCCCGACCGCGGCCGGTCAGCCGCCGTTCCGGCTGCCCAGTTATGTCAACGACGGCGCGAATGCGCTCAGCGGGTCCGAGTTCAGCGACGTGCAGCAGGCCGTCGACAAGCTGTACAACGACCGGCACATTCGGCTGTGGGTCGTCTACGTCGATACGTTCTCGGGGCAGGACGCCGTCGGATGGACCGAACAAACCAGGCGCCTCAGCGATATCGGCGGGCAGGATGCGATTCTCGCGGTCGCGACACAGGACCGGGTCTACGCCTTCCTTCCGCCGACCACCGGGACCGGCGATGTCGCCTCGTTGCGCACCAACGAAATCGAACCCAAACTGCACCAGAGTGACTGGGCCGGGGCAGCTGTCGCGGCGGCTGAAGGACTCGACCCGACGACATCGTCGACGGGCATCTCGTGGTTTGGGTTCCTCGTGGCGTTCGCAGTACTGGCCCTGGCGGTTCTGGCGCTGTGGCTGTGGACGCGACGCCGTCGCCGCAAGCGGCGCGAAGCAGAGTTCGCCGCGGCCCGCCGGGTCGATCCGGCCGACCCGAATGCGTTGGCCGCGGTACAGATCGATGCACTCGACGACCTGTCCAAGTCGATCGTCGTCGACGTTGACAACGCCGTCCGTACGAGCGACAACGAATTAGGTTTGGCGGTCGAGGAATTCGGCCCCGAGCAGACCGCACCGTTCAACCAGGCGGTCGCCAATGCCAAAACCACGCTGGCGCAGGCATTCAACGTCCGGCAGATCCTCGACGACGCCGTACCCGAGACCGCGCAACAGCGGCGGGACCTACTGACGCGGGTTGTGGTCGCCGCCGCGAAGGCCGACCGTGAACTCGACGCGCAACGCGAAGCGTTCGAACAGTTGCGGGATCTGGTGATCAACGCCCCGTCACGGCTGGACGCGCTGACTCAGCAGATGGTCGATGTGACCGCGCGGATCGCTCCGTCGGAGCAGGCGCTTGCGGCGCTGCACAAGCAGTACTCCGATACGGCGCTGGCATCGGTGGCCGGCAATGTCGAAACGGCGAAGCAGCGCCTGGCTTTCGCCGACCAGAACATCACCAACGCGCGCACGCTTGTCGCGCGCCCGGCTGGGCGTCAATCCGGTCTTGTGGACTCCATACGCGCCGCCGAATCGGGGCTGGGCCAGGCCCGGCAGCTGCTGGACGCGATCGACAGTGCGGGCACCGACATCAACCGCGCGGTCGCCACTCTGCCCGCGGCGATCGCGGACATCCAGCAGGGCATCAACCAGGCGGGAACGCTGCTGGCACAGGGCAACACGCAACACGCCACGGAGCTCGGCGCCGCTCGTGACGCCGCGGTCAAGGCGGTGGCCGATGCTCAAAGCAGCGGTGCCACAGATCCTTTGGGTGCGTTCACGAAGCTGACACACGCCGACGCCGAACTTGATCGGCTGCTGGCCAACATCGTCGAGGAACGCGAGGCCACCGAGCGGCTCAGCCGCGCATACGATCAGGCATTGTTCACCGCGCAGTCACGGGTGAGGGGCGTGTCCGACTACATCGACACCCGGCGCGGCAGCATCGGTCCCGAGGCCCGCACCCGGCTGGCGGAGGCGGTGCGCCAACTGCAGGCCGCCCAGGACACGAAGTCCGTCAACCTCAATGAGGCCATCGCCCATGCCAACGGCGCCTCGATGCTGGCCGCGCAGGCGCAGGATTTGGCCAATGCGGATGTTCGGGCGGCGCAACGCTCCTACACCGGGCACTACGGCAGCAGCAGCGGATCCAACATGGGCGCCATCATCGGCGGCATCGTCATCGGGAACATCTTGTCCGGCGCGCTGCGCGGCGGAATCGGCGGCAGCGTGGGCGGCGGATGGAGTTCCACGTCCTTCGGCGGATCGGGATCCTCGGGTGGTTGGAGCGGTGGCGGCGGCGGCCGGTTCTAGCCTTCTGCGCGAGCGTGCGTGTCTGTGGCCGACACGCCGCGCATTTCGGCGAGTTTACGCACGCTCACGCCGCACGCGAACGGGCAAGCTCAATCTCGATGCGGCGCACCATGTCCCAGGACCGGCGTCTGACGTCGTCTGCCACGATCGACGCGACGGTCCAGCTCATCTCTTGCAGGGCGGCCCGCTTCTGACGATCGCGGCGCAACTGCTCGGGATCGCTGTGCCAGTCGAAGCCGTCGTATTCGACGGCGACCCTCCGCTCGGGCCAGGCGAAATCAACCCGCCAGGTGCGTCCATTGCGATCCACGATCTCGTGTTGCAGGACTGGCGGCGGCAGTCGGCCGTCTAGCATCGCCAACCGCGCCTCGCTCTCCATCGGGGATTCGGCTTCAGGCGCGGCCAAGGGGATCAGTTCGCGCACGTGCACGATTCCCCGCCTTCCGGCTTGCCTGGCGGCCGCACCCCGCAGCTGACGACGATCACAGGTGCCGCTTCGCAGTGCGGCGTCAAGCGTGGCCAGCGCACGCGGACGACGTAGAGCCCGCGCAACCTCGACGGCCGTCCATTCCGGCGTGGTCGCAAGGCGACCGTCAACGTCGCTCAATGGTGCGTCGTCGCGACGGTGCACGATCAGGCCGTCGGAATTTCGCAGTTGATGACCAACGGGATTGAGGACATGAAGGTCGTCCACCTCCTCGGTGTCGAATCCGTATGCGGCCGCCGCTGTACCTAAGCAAACCGCGACGGGCTCGCGGGCCCGCAGGTCGAGGCCGCGCAGCCGCAAGAGCGTGTCCGGTTCCTCGCGGGAGTACACCCCAGGCCAGACCTTCATCAGCTCACCGTCGCGGATGCCGATATCGAGACGACTACGGCTGAATATCTGGAGAAGCTGCGCTGTTGTTGCGACGCCGCCTTGGGCATCGAGAAGGCGATCGAGATCCGTTGGCATGTCGAAATCGTCAAGCACCCCGCGCCGCTGCGCGGACGCTCGCGGCTCAGCTGTGGATGAAGGGACGACTGGGGATAACCGCCGCCGTCCGCGAGCGTGCGCAAACTTGGCGATTTGCCCCGCGTGTCGCCTGCAGACACGCACGCTCGCGCAAAGAGCGTTAGCAGCCCTTGAGCCGGGCCGCGAGATAGTCACTCACGCCGTCGATGGCGACGCGGTCCTGCGTCATGTCGTCGCGCTCACGGATGGTCACCGCCTGATCCTCGAGTGTGTCGAAGTCGACCGTCACACAGAACGGCGTGCCGATCTCGTCCTGGCGGCGGTACCGCCTGCCGATGGCGCCTGCGTCATCGAATTCGACGTTCCAGCACTTGCGCAACTCAGCGGCGAGGTCGCGCGCCTTCGGCGACAGGTCGGCGTGCCGGGACAGCGGCAACACCGCGGCCTTGACCGGCGCCAGCCGCGGATCCAGCCGAAGCACCGTGCGCTTGTCGACGCCACCCTTGGCGTTGGGCGCCTCGTCCTCGGCGTACGCGTCGATGAAGAACGCCATGAACGAGCGCGTCAGCCCGGCCGCCGGCTCGATCACGTACGGCACATAGCGAGTGTCGCTGGCCTGGTCGTAGTACGACAGGTCGACACCGGAATGCTTTGAGTGCGTCGACAAATCGAAATCAGTGCGGTTGGCCACTCCTTCCAGCTCACCCCACGGGTTGCCCTGGAAACCGAACTTGTACTCGATGTCGACGGTGCGATCGGAATAGTGCGACAACTTGTCCTTCGGATGCTCGAAAAGCCGAAGGTTGTCGGCGTCGATACCCAGGTCGACGTACCACTGCAGCCGGGTGTCGATCCAATACTGGTGCCATTCCTTGGCACTCGCCGGCTCGACGAAGAACTCCATTTCCATCTGTTCGAACTCACGCGTGCGGAAGATGAAGTTGCCCGGCGTGATCTCATTACGGAAGCTCTTGCCGATCTGGCCGATGCCGAACGGCGGCTTGCGGCGTGCCGTCGTAACCACATTCGCGAAATTCACGAAGATGCCTTGCGCGGTCTCGGGACGCAGATAGTGCAGACCTTCGTCGGTCTCGATGGGGCCGAGGTGCGTCTTGAGCATCATGTTGAATTCGCGCGGCTCGGTCCACTCCCCTTTCGTGCCGCAGTCCGGACACACGATCTCGGTCATCGGCACCGCTTCCGGATCGTCAAGACCCTTCTTCGCGGCGTACGCCTCCTGCATGTGGTCCTGACGATGGCGCTTGTGGCAGTGCAGGCATTCGACCAGCGGATCGTGGAACACCTCGACGTGACCGGAGGCCACCCACACTTCGCGGGGCAGGATGATCGAGCTGTCGATGCCGACGACGTCGTCGCGGCTCGTGACGACCGCGCGCCACCACTGGCGCTTGATGTTCTCCTTGAGCTCCACGCCAAGCGGTCCGTACTCCCAGGCCGATTTCGTGCCGCCGTAGATCTCGCCGGACTGGAACACGAATCCGCGCCGCTTGGCCACGTTCGCAACGGTGTCGATGATGGAGGACGCCACGGGTGAACAGCGTAACGGCAGGCCCGGCGGGCGTTGACATGCGCGGTCGCGCATGTATTCTTGCGCCATAATGAAAACCGTTTCCACTTTGCCTGACGATCAGTTGCACGACCACGGTGGCGCGCCGCTGCCCGACCTTCCCCCGCGCGACGTCCTCGACACCGCGGGCGACCTACTGCGTGCGCTGGCTGCGCCGGTGAGGATCGCGATCGTGCTGCAGTTGCGTGAGTCGGCGCGCTGCGTGCACGAACTCGTCGACGCGTTGGCAGTACCGCAGCCCCTCGTCAGCCAGCATCTGCGGATCCTCAAGTCGGCAGGCGTGGTGGCCGGCGAGCGGTCGGGACGCGAAGTGATGTACCGGCTGGTCGACCATCACCTGGCCGACATCGTCGTCGCGGCGGTCACCCACGCGGCCGAGGGCGGCGAGTGAGCTCGACCGGAGTGCGGGCCACCCGGCAGCGTGCCGCGATCTCTGGCCTGCTGGAAAAACTCGACGACTTCCGGTCTGCACAAGAACTGCACGACGAACTGCGCCGCCGCGGCGAGGGCATCGGGCTGACGACCGTGTACCGCACGCTGCAATCAATGGCCGCCAACGGCCTCGTCGACACGCTGCGCACCGACACCGGCGAGTCGGTGTACCGGCGCTGCTCCGACGACCACCATCACCACCTGGTCTGCCGCGCCTGCGGCTCGACGGTGGAGATCCAGGGCGGTGACGTCGAGGCGTGGGCCGCCGCGGTTGCCCGCGAACACGGGTTCTCCGACGTCAGCCACACCATCGAAATCTTCGGCGTCTGCGGCGAGTGCGCGGACGGGTCGTCCGTCGGGACCTAGGAGCCGGGAACCGCCACGAGGTCGCGGCGAATATCGCCGCCGGTGGCCAGCACCAACAAGATCAAGGTGCGCAGCGCATCGTCGGTGAGGCCCGCGGCGGGAAAGTTGTAACGCAGCAGAACGTCGCCGGCCTTCTTGGAATTGCGCTTGGCATCCGCGCTCTTTTCCACGAGCGACACCGTGCCCAGCAGGGTATCGCGTGCATGCCGGGCGACCTGGTTGCGAACCTTGCTGTCCACCAACAGATCCCACGCCAGAACTTGCGTCAGCGACACCATGTCGAGACCTTCGGCGATCGTTACCACCCGCAGCGAGGCGAACGTCTGGTCATGGTGCACCGTGACCGCACCGTCGTCTTCCCGCTGGATCGGCAGAATATCGTCGAGAACAGTCGCCAGCCGCTCCTGCAAGGACGTCATCAGGCCCTGCCGAAGCGACGGTTGCGGTTCACGTATTCCTCGCACGCCTCCCACAGGTCGCGGCGGTCGTAGTCCGGCCACAGCTTGTCCTGGAAGACGTATTCGGCGTACGCGGCCTGCCATATCAGGAAGTTGCTCGCCCGCTGCTCCCCCGAGGTGCGGATGAACAGGTCGACGTCGGGGATGTCGGCGCGGTGCAGGTGCTTGGCGAACGTCGCCTCACTGATCCGGCCCGGGGTGATCCTTCCGTCCGCGGCCTCCTGCGCGAGCTCGCGTGCGGCCTCGACGATCTCGGTGCGGCCGCCGTAGTTCACGCAGTAGTTGATCGTGATGACGTCGTTGCCGACCGTCATCTGCTCGGCGATGTCGAACTCCTTGATGACGCTGCGCCACATGCGCGGACGGGAACCGACCCAGCGCATCCGCACGCCCATGTCGTTGAGGTTCTCGCGCCGCCGGCGGACCACCTCGCGGTTGAAGCCCATCAGGAAGCGCACCTCCTCGGTGCTGCGCTTCCAGTTCTCGGTGGAGAACGCATAGACAGTGAGGTGCTTGATGCCGATTTCGATGGCCCCGCAGGTGATGTCGATGAGCACGGCCTCGCCCATCTTGTGGCCGTCGGTGCGGTGCAGGCCGCGCTGGGTTGCCCAGCGTCCGTTGCCGTCCATGACGACGGCGACGTGGTTGGGCACCTGGTCGGCCGGGATCTGCGGCGCGGCGGCCTTCGAGGTGTGCTGGGGTGGGCGGGCGAACCGCCCATTGGTATGCCGTGGCAAGTGCGGGAAAACCACCGGCCAGGTGGACTTGTCGGGAAAGGTCGGATAGTCGTCAGGCGCCGGAGGCAGCTGTGGGTAGGTGGTCTTGGCCGCCCGTTTCATCACCACGGTGCACATCCTGCCCGAACAGGGCCACGCGCTGGTCAGCGACCGTGCGATCGACCCGGTAAGCCCGTTCGACCAGCGGCAATGTCCGCAGCTGACGTTCCAGATGCCACTGCAGGTGCGCGGCCACCAGCCCGCTGGCCTGGCTGCGGTACGTCGGCGGCGATGCCTGCGCGTGCTCCCAGTCGCCGTCGTACAGCGCGGCCATCAGGTCCAGCACGCCCTGCGGCGGGGTCGCCGACCCGGACGGGCGGCAGTGCACGCACACGCTGCCTCCTGCTGCGACGTGGAACGCCCGGTGCGGACCCGGTGCGGCGCAGCGGGCGCATGCGGTCAGCGCAGGCGCCCAGCCCGCGATTCCCATGGCGCGCAACAAATAAGCATCGAGCACGAGCTCGCGGGGCCGGCAGCCGTCAGCCACTGCCCGCAGCGCGGCCACAGTGAGCCGGTGCAGTGCGGGCACCGGGGCCCGTTCCTCCCCCGCCAGCCGCTCCGCGGTTTCCAGCACGGCGCACGCACAGGTGTAGCGGCCGTAATCGTTGACGATGTCGGTGGCGAACGCGTCGATGGCCTGCACCTGGGTGACGATGTCGAGGTTTCGGCCGGGATGCAGCTGAACGTCGATGTGCGCGAACGGCTCCAGCCGCGCCCCGAACTTGCTCCGGGTGCGCCGCACGCCCTTGGCCACCGCGCGCACCATCCCGTGGTCACGAGTGAGCAGCGTGACGATCCGGTCGGCCTCGCCGAGCTTGTGCTGGCGCAGCACCACCGCTCGGTCCCGGTACAGCCGCATTAAGACAGTCTCTCACCGTGATCTGACAGTTACTGGTTCGCAGCGCCGATATTCTCGTAACCGATGGTCCGATTTCCCACGATCACCAATCAGCTTTACCAACTCGCCGCCGGCACCGTAACGTCCGAGCAACTGGTACGGCGATCTCTCGATGCCATCGATGCGAGCCAGTCGACGCTCAACGCGTTCCGCGTGGTGCTGACCAAACGGGCACTGGCCGACGCCGCCGAAGCCGATCGCAAACGCGCGGCGGGCGAACAACTTCCGTTGCTCGGGATCCCGATCGCGGTCAAGGACGACGTCGACGTCGCGGGCGTGCCCACGCGTTTCGGTGCCGACGGAAACATTCGAGAGGCAGACCAGGACGCCGAGGTGGTGCGCAGGCTGCGCGCCGCCGGGGCGGTCATCGTCGGCAAGACCAACACGTGCGAGTTGGGTCAATGGCCGTTCACCAGCGGCCCGGCATTCGGGCACACCCGCAACCCGTGGTCGAGCGAACACACGCCGGGCGGTTCGTCGGGCGGCAGCGCGGCGGCCGTGGCGGCCGGGTTGGTGGCGGCGGCCATCGGCTCGGACGGCGCGGGCAGCGTGCGAATTCCCGCGGCATGGACGCATCTGGTCGGCATCAAACCGCAGCGCGGACGGATCTCCACCTGGCCGCTACCCGAGGCGTTCAATGGCATCACCGTGAACGGGGTCTTGGCCCGAACGGTCACCGATGCGGCGTTGGTGCTGGACGCGGCGTCGGGCAATGTGCCCGGCGACCTGCATCAACCGCCGCCGGTGCGGGTGTCCGATTACGTCGCCCAGGCTCCCGGCCCATTGAAGATCGCGCTGTCGACGAAGTTCCCGTTCACGTTCTTCCGGGCCAAGCTGCACCCGGAGATCCGCGCGGCCATGCAGACCGTTGCGGGCCAGCTAGAGGAGCTCGGGCACACCATCGTTGCCGACGACCCGGACTACAACCTGCGGATGTCGTGGAATTTCTTGTCGCGATCGACGTCGGGGCTGCTCGCTTGGATCGATCGGCTCGGCCCGGATGTAACGCTGGACAAGCGCACGCTGGCCAATGCGCGGACCGGCTGGCTGCTGTCGCAGAACACGCTGCGCAAGGCCCGCGCCCGCGAAGCCGATTCGCAGCGCCGGATCGGCTGGATTTTCAATCTCGTTGACGTGGTGCTGGCGCCGACGACTGCGCAGCCCCCGCCAAGAGTGCGCGACTTTGACCACCGCGGAGGGTTGTCGACTGACCGCGCGATGATCCGCACGTGCCCGGTGACCTGGCCGTGGAACCTGCTGGGCTGGCCGTCGATCAATGTGCCGGCCGGGTTCACCTACGGCGGGCTGCCGATCGGCGTTCAGCTGATGGGCCCGGCCAACAGCGAGCCGCTGCTGATTTCGTTGGCCGCCGAACTGGAAGCACTCAACGGCTGGCTGATGCGGCAACCCGATGTGTGGTGGGACCGTGGTGACCGCACGCCGACCCCGGAGCTGGTTTCCGAGGCTGCCATGGAGAATCTCGCAGCTGCGGCGCCGGTGCCCGACGAGGTCGCGTAATGTCCCGAACGTGACAGTCAGCAATGTGGCACGCCGCGCGCTGCCCGTTGTCGCGATGGTCGGCGCAGCGGTCGCGGGCATGCCCGCCGCCAACGCAGACAACAAGCGACTGAACGACGGGGTCATCGCCAACGTCTACACCGTTCAGCACCAGGCCGGCTGCACCAACGACGTGAAGAAGAACCCTCAGTTGCAGCTCGCGGCGGAGTGGCATGCCAACGATGTGCTGAACAATCGCGCGCTCGACGGCGACATCGGCTCGGACGGGTCGACGCCGCAGGATCGCGCCAACGCCGCGGGCTTCAGGGGCGCAGTCGCCGAGACCGTCGCGATCAATCCGGCGCTGGCGATCAACGGTATCGAGATCATGAACAACTGGTATTACCGGCCGGATTACATGGCGATCATGTCGAATTGCGCCAACTCGCAGATGGGCGTGTGGTCGGTGAACAGCCTGGACCGCTCGGTCGTCGTCGCGGTCTACGGTCAGCCGACTTAGTGGTTTCGGCGCGGTTACGCCCGCTCAGCATCCGTGAGCGCGCCGAAATCGCGCTCAGAAGCCCAGTCGCCCAAGCTGTTTGGGGTCGCGCTGCCAGTTCTTGGCGATCTTGACGCGCAGGTCGAGGTACACCTTGGTGCCGAGCAGCTTCTCGATCTGTGTGCGCGCTGCGGTGCCGACCTCGCGCAGCCTGGCGCCGCCCTTGCCGATGACGATGCCCTTCTGGCTGTCACGTTCGACATAGAGGATGGCGTGCACGTCGATCAGGTCGTCGCGGCCTTCGCGCGGGCTGGCCTCCTCGATGACGACGGCCAGCGAGTGGGGCAGCTCGTCGCGCACCCCTTCGAGTGCAGCCTCGCGGATCAGCTCGGCCATCAGTGTTTCCTCAGGCTCGTCGGTGAGCTCACCGTCGGGATAGAACGCCGGGCCGGGCGGCAACTGGGCGGCGAGCACGTCGGTCAGGACGTCGAGGTTCTCTCCCGTCGTCGCCGACACCGGGACGATCTCGCTGTCCGGCCCGACGAGCTCGCTGGCCGCGAGCAGTTGCGCGGCAACCCGTTCCTTGGAGACCTTGTCGATCATCGTCACGACGACCGCCAGCGTGGTGTTCGGCGCGATCGCGCGGATCTGCTCGTAGATCCACCGGTCCCCCGGGCCGATCTTCTCGTCGGCCGGGATGCACAGCCCGATGACATCGACCTCTGAATAGGCGCCCTTCACCAGGTCGTTGAGCCGCTGCCCGAGCAGCGTGCGCGGCCGGTGCAGACCGGGGGTGTCGACGAGGATGATCTGGAAGTTCTCCCGATGCACGATGCCGCGAATCGTGTGCCGGGTGGTCTGCGGCCGGTTCGACGTGATCGCCACCTTGGTGCCGACCAGCGCGTTGGTCAGCGTCGACTTTCCGGTGTTGGGCCTGCCGACGAAGCAGACGAAGCCGGAACGGAATTCGCTCACTGCACGGCGCCGCTGCGGTCGGTGACGATGACCGTCGCGTCGGCCGACAGCTCGCGCACCGCGTCCACACCCGCGTCGTCGGCCGAGCCGCCAACGAGCACCGCGGCCTCCAAACCCGTCGCGCCGCTGGACACCGCCGCGGCGACCGCCGCCTGCAGCGCAGT
>JAJKIB010000114.1 GCA_021154745.1 Mycobacterium sp. | reverse complement strand
TCGATTTGCTCCCAGATACCGGGGGTTAAACCCCCAGTATCGGACCTGCGCAAAGACGCCTTGTCGTCATCATCGAGTCGCGCCAGCGCACGACCGACGGCAGTGATCTCCAGGGCGCTGCAGATATCTCCGCCGAACGCGGGCGCGGGCGGGCGCGGGCACATTTTCGTGGGCGGTGGACTCGCGGCCGTTAGCCGAACCCGAGCGGCCAGGCATCCGCGCGGCACGCGGTGTCCCAACCTCAGGCAGACCCCAGGGGCTAATCTCAACGTCATTGCACCCGCGAGGTTCTCGCCACGCGGCCGCGGTCTTTGGTCGCCGACGGGATCTGGATAGCTATAGCGCGCCGCGGCTGGGACACGGAGAGAGGGTCGTCAGTATGGAACGACGTTCCCAGGAGTGGTTGAAGGCGGGCAGCCACTTCGAGTGGGTCCCGACGGAGCGGATGCGCCATGCCAGCATGCTGAACATCTTCCACGCCGAGTTCGGCGACCCTGAGGCGCAACTGCTGCTGATGGTGCATGGGTTTCCGACCAGCAGCATCGACTGGCAGGACGTGGTGGGGGACCTCAGCGCTAGCTACCGGGTCTGCGTGCTTGATCTGCCCGGTTTTGGATTCTCGGACAAGCCCAAAGACGAGCGCTATACCTTGCGCCGTGACAGCGAGCTGCTCGGGTATTACCTCACCGAGATCCTCGGCGCACACGAGGGCGCTATAGCCGCGCACGACCGCGGCGACAGCGTCGCACTCTTGTTCGCCCGCAGGTGCGCGACGGGACAGGCTCCATTCGACCTGACCAGCCTGGTGCTCAGCAACGGCAACATCTTTCTCCCGTTGTCGAATCTAACCGAGTTCCAGCGGCTCACGCTAAATCCTGAGACGGGTCCCGTGACCGTGGCGGCACTGACTCCCGAGCTGCTCGCCGCCGGGTTAGGGCAGACCACTTTCACGCCTCCGCGTGCGCTGGATGATCCCCTGATCGCAGCGCTGGCAGGCACGTTCGCGGTGAACGATGGCCTTGGGGTCATCCACGACACCATCCAGTATTTGGTGGAACGCTCGGAGCACGAGCAGGAATGGCTCGAGGCGCTTGCCGCCATGCCCGTGAAAACAACCTTGGTGTGGGGGCTTTATGACGAGGTCTCCCCACTTCGGGTCGCGGCGCATGTGTGGAACAACTATCTCGCGACCAAGCCCGGGGGCAACGAGTTCTGGTTGCTGGTGCGCGCCAACCACTACCTGCAGAACGACCAGCCGCGGGAGTTCGTGCAAGTTCTCAAGGCCACTCTGTCGAACAGCTCGCCTGATACCCCGGGCGCCTTGAGCGCCGAACCAGGCGCGCCGGTGTTCCTCGATCGGTCGCGGTCGCAGCTGCCGTCGGCCAAGGAGATCCTCGCCGGGGCGTGAGGGGAGATGAAACCGGCGTAGTCAACTTGACGCGCGGCAGCTGCGTAACCGGCCTACGACGACATGAACCGACACCGACCGGCCTCGCCCGCTTGCCCCAGGGCGGCCAGCGCGCGGTGCAATGTTCGCGGCGCGGCGCAGGGCAGCGCGCAGCGAGCCGTCGACGGTCGAGCCCGTGATCACCGAGCGGAGTGCTAGCCCGGCTAGCGTCGCGCACCGCGACAGACGTCACGAGACCGGGGACGACTGGGATGGCCTTGACCCGCAAGGCGATTGGCCCGACGAGGGCCGGCGGCACCCTGGTCACAGGGCATAGCACTGCTCCTTGAATGCCGAGCGTCCCGCTCGGAGGCGCTCTTGCCCGCACCGGATGGTGCGAGCCGCTTCGTCATCCGAGCCAGTCCCCGTCAAGCAAGTTCGAATCGAGACAATGCCAAATCAACTGGATACCAGATTGATTCAAACTCGGGTACGACGGGACGGGAGATTCTTCGTACTTATTGGTACTTGTTGGCGGCGATCCAATAGGCCTTGGGCGATCGCGGTGTTGGGTTCGGGGTTACTAATGCGGTGAGGGGCTGAGGCAGCCGACAGCAATTCTTTGCCAATTATCGACCCTAACGCTTTGGGATATGTCGCCTACGGATGAGGAATCCGGTTTTCAGCCACTAACCAGTACTACGTAACGACTGATCAGGTTTTGGCTGTGGCAATTCATGATGCGCAGATGCATGGCGCACAGAACCGGTGTAGCCCGGCAGTACCGCTCGTTTGGCCGGCGGGCAAGACCCACAGGACTTTTTCCTTCGCACATATTTGAATGCAGTCCTGCCAAAATTTGAAACCGGAGACTGCGAATTGTCGACCGCCCCGTAATTCCCGAGGGGTTGTGGTTACCTAATTCCAAGATATTGAACTCACTAGTAAGTCTTAGCGGACTGTTTCGGCGTTGTGCGGCTGGTGGTGTGGCCGCGTTCCTTGATCGTCGCGACGGCGACACCGTAGCCTCGTGACGTGGCCGGCCTGACTGATGTCCCCGCCGACGAACTGGCCGCGCTGGAGGTCTTCGCCGGCTGCCCCACCGAAACTCTGGTGCCGCTGGCCGCACAGTTGCGGCCGCTGACGGCGGCGCCCGGCCAAGTGCTGATGCAACAGGGCGAACTCGCAGTGTCCTTCTTGATCATTGGATCCGGGCGGGCCGAGGTGACGCACACCGGACTTGACGGCCACGACACCGTCGTCGCACTAACGCCCGGACTGATCGTCGGCGAAATCGCCTTGTTACGAGACGCGCCCCGCACCGCGACTGTCATCGCCACCGAACGCCTGACCGGCTGGGTCGGTGGCCGCGAGGCCTTCGCCACCATGCTCGAGATCCCCGGCATGATGGAAAAGCTGCTGCGCACCGCGCGCCAGCGACTGGCCGCATTCATCACACCGATCCCGGTTCACCTACATGACGGCACGGAGCTGTGTCTGCGACCGGTGCTGCCCGGCGATAACGAACGCGCCACTAATGGTCCCGTCGAGTTCTCCAGCGAGACTCTCTACCGCCGTTTCCAGACGACGCGGGTTCCCACCAAGTCGTTGATGACCTACCTGTTCGAGGTCAATTACGTCGACCACTTCGTTTGGGTGATGACCGACGGAGCCGACGGCCCGGTGGTGGCGGACGCACGATTCGTTCGCGACGCGGCCGATCCGACGGTCGCCGAGGTGGCGTTCATCGTCGCCGACGCTTACCAGGGCCGGGGGATAGGTACGTTCCTGATGGGTGCCCTCGCAGTTGCGGCCGGTTACGATGGCGTCCAACGCTTTACAGCTCGGGTGCTGGCGGAGAACTACCCGATGCGTGCCATCCTGGATCAGATGGGCGCCGTCTGGCACCGCGAGGATCTCGGTGTCGTGACGACGGTCATCGACGTGCCGGAGCCTGGCGCCCTGCCGTTCTCGCCGGAGCTGGTCAAGCAGATCCGCGGCGTCACGCGGCAGGTCATCCGGGCGGTCGGCTGATGCGCCCGCAGCTGAACAAGGACACCCGCCTGTGCATCTCGCTGGCGGGTCGGCCCAGCAATATCGGAACCAGGTTTCACAACTATCTCTACGACCAGCTCGGCCTTGACTTCATCTACAAGGCGTTCACCACAACGGATATCGTCGCCGCGATCGGCGGTGTGCGGGCACTGGGCATTCGAGGTTGTTCGGTGTCAATGCCGTTCAAGCAGGATGTCATCCCCCTCGTCGATGCGGTCGAACCGTCGGCGCAGGCGATCCACTCGGTCAACACGATCGTCAACGACGATGGCCAGCTGACGGCATCAAACACCGATTACATTGCGGTACAACGGCTTATCGATGAGCACGGCCTGCGTCCCGATGACGCTGTGTTGATCCGCGGCAGCGGGGGCATGGCCAACGCGGTCGGTGCCGCGTTCCGCGACAACGGCTTTCACTCGGGCGTCGTTGTTGCCCGCAATTCTGATGCCGGCCGCGAACTGGCTGACCGGCTCGGCTACGACTATGCGACCGACGTCGGAGATCTCACAGCGCCGATCATCGTGAACGTCACTCCGATCGGCATGGCAGGTGGCCCGGAAGAGAGAGAGGTTGCGTTCGACGAGGCGACAATCGCCAAGGCGTACGTCGTTTTCGACGTGGTGGCCCTACCGTCGGAGACTCCACTGATCAAGACTGCGCGCGCAGCCGGCGTCAAGGTGATCACCGGCGCGGAGGTGATTGCGCTGCAGGCCGCAGAACAGTTCGAGCGCTACACCGGGGTGCGTCCGACGCCCGAGCAGATCGCCGAGGCCTCAGCCATTTCGCGGGCGTAGTTAAGGTGCGTTGACGACCACGATCTGCCGGCGCATCTTCTCGATCCCCTGCGTCCATTTCGAGTACATCAGCATGGCCTCGAGGAACCACTCCAGCGACGAGTGCACCGCCGTTGCCGTCGGCGGAGCGTCCCCGGGCAACGGCACCGCGAACGGGACCGTCACCGGTGTGCCGTTGCGCAACGGAATTCCCTTGCCCAGCTTGATTGTCTGACCGGACTTCGATGTGCCGCCGAGCGCCGGTGTGCGAACCAGCGGGTGTGAGAGGCAGCGGTATCCCCAGCAGATGCCGAGCTCGCCGTCCGACATGTCGGCGTGCGGCGTGAGCAGGATTTGCCCGTTGATCGTTTCCCCTGCGCGAAAGAGAAGTGACGGCACCACGATGTCCATGTCGGTGTCACCGTCGCCGCCGGTCCGTTGCAGCGGCTCGTCGGTCACCTGTGAGTCGGCCGAACCGATAACGACCGTGAAATCCCCGTGAGCGTCGACGTCGCCGCCGCCACGCGCGATCGTCAGGCGACATGACCATCGGGCGAGATCCGGCGACGATCCCGGGGCCCAGCTCGGCACCTTGAAAGTCGATGAGCCGCCGGTGAATTCGCCCGCAGCGATCGGTAGGTCAACTTTCGTGACGGTGACCCAGTCGTCCGTGTCGCGTTCGCCTCCGTAGTGGTTGCCGACTTGGTCCATCGTCCATACCGTGTCGTTCATGGCTGCCGCCGCGGAGTCGGCGCGACCGGCCCAGTGGTAGCGGTAGAAGTTGGTGTAACCCCACTCCAGGGTCGCCGAGGTGACCTTGCCGACGGGCCTGTCGGTGGAGACCGTGGCTGAAACGATCTGCCGGGGCGACACCACGTCAGGCGCCACCGTCACCTGGGCACCGGTGGAACGCTTGAACAGGCCCACTACTTCTTGGCGTACTTCTGCATCGTTGCTTCGTACTCCTCGGGATTGTTCTTCTTCTGCGACGCCCGCACCGGCCAGAAGAGCACCCACAGCACGGGATAGATCGTCACATAGAACGCGAGGTGGAGCAGCGCACCGACGAGCACTGTGAAGACCCACGCCGGATAGATGATGATCAGGCAGAACTGGATGAACTGCTTCAACACCACCGGGTAGCCCTCGGCCATGGACAGCACAAAACGCGGGCTCATCGCACGCAGGTACTGCTTGGGCTTCGACGTTTCGGCCTCGGCCTCGGCCTGCGCGTCGCTGACGTCGCGGCCGCGCTCCTCGCGGGTGAGGCCACGCTGGGGTGGCGGCGGTTCGTTGGCGCCGGACGGGGGAACTGCTGTCATTGCGTCTTCTCGTTTCTGGGATCGTCGGCGCTACGGCGTGATGGTGGTCTGTTCGTCGATGGCGCTCGTCGCATCCATCAACGGGCCCATCTGGTCCTCGGTTCCATCGGCGTTGAGCTGCAGCACGTACAGACCGTCCTGGCCGGGGATCACCACGGTCTTCTGGGCGATGGCGCGCTTGACGCCGTTCTTGGTGTACATACCGCCGATCTGGGTCGCGTCGAACCCGGCGAGCGTGCTGGGGCTGCCCGCGTCGCCGCCCTCGTATCCGGGCAGGTTCCTGATTTCGCCCGGTGCGAATTCCAGGATCTTGGCCGGGTCGACGTTGCCCGTCAGCTTGGACACCAGCGCGATGATGGTCGGCGGATCCTGGGCCATTGCCGGATCGTTGAACAGAATCGCACCGTAGGCCCACTCCGGAGTGCGGCTTCCGGCGTCCTCCCACCCGGGCGGGAACGGCAAGTCGATCGTCGGCGAGCCGGGATCGCCCCGGTGCACCGGGGTTTCGACGATGCCGTTCTCCTTGATGTAGTCGACGATCGTCTTGTTCGGTCCCGCGGCTGCTGCCGATGTCGTCGGCGCGGCTTTGCTCGTTGTGGACGATTCGGTGGACGTCTGCTTCGAGGTGGACGGTGCGGACTTGGTGTCCGATCCGCAGCCCGATAGGCCAATCCCGATCGCGATCGCCGCTATGGCAATAACGCCGGCCCGAAGTGAGCGTGTCATTGGGTCTCCTGTCGATTGGAAATCTCGGGCGTAGCCTACGGTCGGCAAACATCGGCCGCATGTGAAATCGCCGCGCAGGGGTGACGATTCGCGATGAAATCTCCCCGTAACGGGCGTGGCGGCCTACTCCGCCAGCGGTTGTCGAGAGCGGCTGGCGACGATCGGCGGGCGCAATCAGTTGTTGAATTCGCAAACGATATGCGCTGTCAGGGGTCAGCCCGTCAGCGCTGGTTACCGCCGTTTGCCGCCCGAAATTCATTGATTATGCAAGCAGAAATACTTGCTTATCAAATATCGAGCACCTGGTCCCGCGGAACCCGACTTCGGTTCGCTGACGCGGGCGGAAAGTCCAGCTGTGCTGCTGTTTCTCCGCCGTACGACAGGAGCGGGGAGCGGCCTCCTTCTCTCTAACTACTTGATGGAGGGGTCTCAATCATGCGCAGGATCGCACGTTCGCTATGGCTAGGTTTGCTGGCGCTGCTCGGAGGCTGGGCACCACACCGTCGGGCCCTTACGGCGTCGGTGGCCCGCCGTTGCCCGCTCCGCCAGCCACCGTGTCGGCATAGGCAGCCCCTGAACGCGATGCATCCCAAGCCGATTCGGATGTCGAGCCGGTCGATCGCAACGACAACGAAGCGAAAACTGCGTCGCCCCAACCGGATACCGCACCGAAGTCTGCTCCCGAGCGGGAGCTCGAGCCCGTCAGGCCGGACACTAGCCGGAGCCGGCCGCGACCTCGACGTCTGATGCGGCGAGTTCCGCGGCATCGGAGAACGAGGACGCCGCTTAACGGCTCACCGGGTCGTCAGCACTTGGCCGTCAAATACACGGTTTGATAGACGGTTTGGTTCACCAGCTCGCCACCGGTTTGAATGGGGCGGGTGACCGTCTCGCCGGGGCGGACCGAGTCGACCGTGCAATGGTCGAGGGGCCCTGCGCCCATCTTGTTCAGCACCACCTTGAAGCCGTTGTCCTCCAGCTCGTTGACGGTGTCTTGCGCCGATCCGATGCCCGACGGCGCCGCTTGCGCGCCGGCCGGAAGTGCCATTGCCAGCGCGACGAATGCTCCAGCCGCAATGGTGGAAAGTGTCAATCTATTTATTTGTGGTGCCTTCACGCCCGCTCCTTCGGACCGACAGTGTCCCCTCCGGTCACCGCGGTCTGATTAATCAAACTCGCAGTAGCGCAATTTGATTCCACGAGCGCCGGCCTGTGGAGCCGTAGCCCGATCCTCAGGCGTCGCAGTTGAGCGTCACGTGGATCGTTTTGCTGACGACGACGGTGACGACGTCACGATTATGGTCGTGTCCTGTGACAATCGTCTGCGTCAGGGTCTGCGGATGCCGGACGCCGGTCACCTCGCACTGCGCGAGATCGCCGTCGCCGATCCGGTCGATGATCACGTCATAACCCTCTGATTCCAACCGTGCGATCGTCTGTTCGGCGTCGCCTGACGTGGTCGGCTCGGCGGTCGCGACCGCGGACGGCATCAGCACCAACGCGAGCGCCGCCGCACCAAATGCCGCTCGCATGAAACCCCCCGTTCCGTTGGCCCTTTTCAGTATCTCCCCGGCCGCAAGCGCATATCAGACGTCGCAGTTCAGCGACACGTTGATCGACCTACTGACCACGACGGTGATGAGCCGCCGCTTCTTGCCCTCACCGACCCAGAACGTCCTGGTCTGCTCCTGCGGATTGCGGACGCTGGTGACGATGCACTGGTTGGTCGGCGCATTTCCGACGCGGTCGATGATGACGTCGTAGCCCTCACCCTCGAGCGTTCCGATCGTCGCGTATGCGTTCCCGGCTTGAGTGGGCTCCGCCATTGCCGGCCCGGCCGGCGCGAGCAATATGCCCGCCGCGGCTAGTGTTGCTGCCACACCCCAGCCTGTGCGCATGACAGTCTCCGATCTGTTATTTGCCTGGTAGCTGTTACATCGCTCGCCGGACACGGGATGTTGCAGGGCTTTTTCAGCAATCTCTGTGGTATCAACGGGCGTGCGGCTGTTTGCCTTGCTTGCAGGGCTGGGTGTCTGCGCGGTGGCGTGCGGACCGTCGCCCTCGTCCGTGCCATCGACGGCGACGTCTGTTTCGTCGACTCAGGTGAATCCGGCGCGAATCGAGCGCGTGCGCACGGAACTGCCGAGTGGCTACGAGGTCGCGCCTCTGTCCGGTCGCGCGGCGCCTGTTGCGTTCTGGGGTTTGGGTCCCGAGTGGACCGCGGACCCACCGCGGTGCGGAGCGCTCGCCGATCCGGCTAGTGACGTGACGGCGACCAGGGGGTGGTCGGCCTCAGGTGCCGGGGGGATTGTCTACGCGATGGTGGCCGCCTCGGAGACGACGCTCCATCCGTCGCTGATCGACGAATGCGGGCAGTGGACGGTGTCGGCCGGTCACACCAGCGCAGCGGTCGCATTGCTCGCGGCGCCGACCATCGACGGCGCGGCAACCGTCGGACTGGCGACCACGAACACCACCGTCGTCGAGGGTGGCACTGAAACCCATTCGCATGCAGACACCTTCACCGCTTATCTGGGCGACTACGTCACGTTTGTCACCGTCGTCAGCGATCCTGGTTCGCCGAATCCTGCACTCGGACAGGATTTCGCCGCGGATCTGCTGGTGAAAACGGTGTCGGCATTACGCGGCTGAGCGTTGCCCTGCGGGTAGATTGGCGG
>JAJKIB010000113.1 GCA_021154745.1 Mycobacterium sp. | reverse complement strand
ATGGGCGACCGGGTGGCCGTGCTCCGCTTCGGCAAGCTGCAGCAATTCGCCTCGCCCAACGAGCTCTACGACAGACCGGCCAACGCGTTCGTCGCCGGCTTCATCGGTTCGCCCGCGATGAATCTGGTGAAACTGCCTATCACCGCCGACGGCGTCAAGATCGGCGACTCAACGCTGGAGCTCGAACGCGACCATCTGACCAAGCTGAGCGAGGCGGGCCTGTCGGAGGTCATGTTCGGAATTCGGCCCGAGCAACTCGACCTCACCGATTCGGGTGGCGTGGAGGTCGTTGTCGACCTGGTCGAGGACCTCGGCAGCGAGGCGTACGTGTACACCCATGCCGGCTCCGGCGTCGACTTGGTGGCGCGGTGCAACCCGCGCACGGCGCCCAAGTTGGCCGACTCGGTGCGGTTGCGCAGGCATCCCGAAGGGGTGGTCCACCTGTTCCATCCGGACACCGGCGAGCGCATCAACTGACCGTGCGGTCGCCCGAGTTTCGGCTCCGGGCACCGACACCCGGACTCCTTGCGCTGCCGTGGGACCGGCCGTTGTCGCAGTGGACGGTCCCCGACGTTCCACTACGCGACATCGCCGTAGGGCCCAGTCGGCACCTGGTGAAGTTCGTCGAGGCCGACGAAGCGCTGTGGGCGGTCAAGGACATGCCGCCGCGGATCGCCGCCAAGGAGTACGACGTCCTGCGCAGGCTCGAGGAGATGGGTCTGCCCGCTGTGCGTCCCGCAGGGCTGGTGGTGCAACCCGAGTTCGACACCGCGATCCTGGTCACCCGCTACCTCGATGGCTCCTGGCAGTATCGCCGCCTGTTCATGCGACTGCCGCAGGATCAGGCGAAGCACCGGGCGCGACTGCTGGACGGGATGGTCGGCCTGCTCGTCGAATTGCATCGCCACGGCGTGTTCTGGGGTGACTGCTCACTGGCGAACACGCTGTTCTCCCGTGACGGCCAGACTCTGCAGGCGTGGCTCGTCGACGCCGAAACCTCCGAGGTACATCCCACTTTGAGCAGAGGACAGCGCGAGCATGACCTCGACATCGCGGTTGAGAACGTCGCGATGGGCATGATCGATCTGGCTGAGCGGCTCGGTAGGCCAGAAGCGTTGCAGGACACGTTGATCGCCGAAGCCGAACAGGTTCACGCTCGCTACGACTCACTGTGGGAACTGCTCCACGCAGAGCCGGTCTTCGGCTTCACCGATCGCTACCGCGTCGAGGGGACCGTTCGTCGCCTCAACGACCTGGGTTTCGCGGTGGACGAAGTATCCCTGCAGCCCGTCCGCGAAGATCCGAGCCAACTCAAAATCCATGTCGCCGTTGGTGATCGGCGCTACCACGCGCAGCGTCTTCGGGAACTCACCGGCTTGGACGTCGGCGAGGGGCAGGCCCGCATATTGCTGGGCGACCTGCGTGCGTATCAGGCGCAGCTGTGTCGGGAAGCGGGCCATGACGTCGACGAGTCCACTGCCGCCCGGCTATGGGTGATCGAGGTTGTGACGCCCACCGAGCATCTGGCGCACGCCGCGCTGCACCAATCCGGCACCGCAATTCAGGCGTACTGCGATCTCCTCGAAGTCCGCTGGCTGCTCAGCGAGCAGGCGGGCCGCGACGTCGGCACCAACGCCGCACTCGCGGCACTGCGCGGTGATGTGATACCTACAGACTCCGCCGCGAAGATGGCCATCGCCGAGGTGCCGACCGCACCGTTCGAGGTGCTGCGGGACGACTGAATCCGCTGTTTGACAACGCTTTCCGCACAGTGACAACCTCTCATGGAACTCTTCAGAAATACTTCGCTAATTTCTTAGAGCTCGCACATATGTTCGAGTTATGAGTGCGGAGGCGGTGCAGGCCACGGTTGCTGCGCTTCGCGCCGCCTACGACGAACTGGCCGCGCTGCCGATCGACGCGCTCACCAAGTCTGAACTGACCGATGCGCTCGACGAACTCGAAACCCTCACCTGCCGGCTGCCGTCGCAGAGCCATCGCATGCTAGCGCGCTTGCAAGCCGAGACCACCGCCAAGGAAATGGGCGCGAAGTCCTGGCGCGACGTGCTGGCGATCCGGTGGCGCATCTCGACCAGCGAGGCCGGCCGCCGGCTCGACGAGGCCGCCAAGTTGGCGCCACGCTGCGCACTGACCGGCGAACCGCTCGAGCCCGAGCTGTCCTGCACCGCGCTAGCCCAAGCTCATGGGTCGATCAACCGCGAGCACGTCAAGGTCGTGCGCGAGGCGATGGACCGCGTCCCGCCCACAGTCGACTCCCTGACCCGCGCCCAGATCGAAGTCGATCTGGTGCGCACCGCGATCGGCGTGGGACCGAAGGAATTGAAGGACAACGCCGACCGCATCCTGTTCCTCCTCGACCAAGACGGTCCCGAACCCGACGACATCGAGCGCGCTCGGCGTCGCGGGCTGTCGAAGGGGCCCCAAGGATCCGACAAGATGACCCCGTTCAGGGGCAATCTGACTCCCGAAGCATGGGCGATATACGAGGCGATATTCGCCAAGTGGGCTGCGCCGGGGATGTGCAATCCTGACGACGAGAACCCCTGTGTTTCGGGTACGCCGTCACAGGCCCAGATCGATCAAGACCACCGCAGTCTGGCGCAGCGCCAGCACGACGCGCTGGTCGCGGTCGGGCGCAGCGTATTGGAAAGCGGTGAGCTGGGCCAGCACAACGGGTTACCGACCTCGATCATCATCCGCACCACACTGCAGGACCTGGAGAGCCGGGCTGGAGTCGGCGTCAGCGGTGGTGGCACCGTCATTCCCATCGGGACCATCATCCGAATGGCCGCACACGCGAACCATTACCTAGCGGTGTTCGACAAGGTCACCGGATCGGCGCTGGAGTTGTTTCGCGCCCGCCGCGTTGCCTCGCCGGCCCAGCGAATCATGCTCATCGCCCGCGACGGCGGGTGCACCGAGCCGGGGTGCACCGTGCCCGCCTACGGCAGCCAAGTCCATCACGCGGCTCGCGACTGGGCCGACAACGGACAAACCAACGTCGATGAGCTCGGCTTGGCGTGTGGGCCCGACAACCGCATGGTCGCTCCCGGCGGCTGGGAAACGCGGGTCAACGCAGACAACGACGTTGAGTGGATCCCACCCTCAGACCTTGACACGGGGCAAGCCCGCATCAACGATTACCATCGCCCCGAGCGGCTTCACCGTCCCCTCGACGACGAAGATTGGGATGGACGGGCCCCAAACGGCGGCAACGAAAGTCGGGCAGGGCCGGAACCCGACGCGGCGTGACCGCGCGGCAGCGCCACGATCGGTTTAGTCCGCCGGCTAACCGCCCCCGACGACCGGCTCGAGGTCAGGGTTGGTGCCAAGAGGTACATCGGGATTGGCGCCGGGCGCATCGTCGGTGAACACCTGATCCGGCATGGGCCTGCAGTTGGTGTCCATGGGTGTCTGATCGCCCGAGCAGTATGGGACGAGTTGATTTGGATCGGCGACGGCGTGCGGCGCCCCGATCAGCGCAGCGGCCACCATCAGGCCCGCCGCGACGATTCTCGTCATAGTCCAACGGTACTGCGGGTAATACCTTGGTGTGGTGGATCGTTACGGCCGGGTGAAGCTCACCAACCCGGACAAGGTGCTGTACCCGGCGACGGGAACCACCAAGGCCGAGGTGTTCGACTACTACCTCAACATCGCCGAGGTCATGATCCCGCACATCGCCGGCCGTGCGGTCACCCGTAAACGCTGGCCCAACGGCGTCGACGAGCCGTCGTTCTTCGAGAAGCAGCTCGCCAGCTCGGCGCCCGACTGGCTGGACCGCGCGAGCATCACCCATCGGTCGGGCACGACGACGTACCCGATCGTCGACACCGTCGAGGGTGTGGCCTGGCTGGCTCAGCAGGCCTCGCTGGAAGTGCACGTCCCGCAGTGGCGGTTCGTTTCGGGCGGTGACGAGGTAGCCCCGGGGCCGGCGACTCGGTTGGTGTTCGACCTGGACCCCGGTGAGGGCGTCAAGATGAGGCTGCTGTGCGAGGTCGCGCAGGCCGTCCGGGAGTTGATGGGTGACATCGGCCTGACGACATATCCGCTCACCAGCGGCAGCAAGGGTCTGCACCTCTACGCCCCGCTGGAGCAACCGGTCAGCTCGCAGGGCGCGGTGGTGCTAGCCAAACGCGTTGCACAGCAACTGGAAAAGGCAATGCCGAAGGTGGTGACGGCCACCATGACGAAGAGCCTGCGGACCGGCAAGGTGTTTGTGGACTGGAGCCAGAACAACGCATCCAAGACCACCATCGCGCCGTATTCGCTTCGGGGCCGCGAACATCCGACCGTCGCCGCGCCACGCACCTGGGACGAGATCGCCGACCCGAAGCTGCGGCATCTGCGCTTCGACGAAGTGCTCACGCGTGTCGCTAAGGACGGTGACCTACTTGCGGAGCTCGACGAGACGATACCGATCGCGGACCGCCTGACGAAGTACCGCAGCATGCGCGACGCGTCGAAAACACCGGAGCCTGTACCACAAAAACCCCCACAGGCCGGCAATAACAACCTCTTCGTCATCCAGGAACACCACGCCCGCCGGCTGCATTACGACCTACGACTGGAACGCGACGGTGTGCTGGCGAGCTGGGCGGTGCCGAAGAATCTGCCCGACACCCCTGCCGTCAATCATCTGGCGGTACACACCGAGGATCATCCGTTGGAGTACCTGGCCTTTCACGGCACCATCCCGCAGGGCGAGTACGGCGCAGGAAAGATGATCGTCTGGGACACCGGAACATATGAGACAGAGAAGTTCAACGACTCCGCTGAAAAAGGGGGTGAAGTGATCATCACCCTGCACGGCAAGAAGATCGACGGCCGGTATGCGCTGATCCAGACCGACGGCAAGAACTGGCTGGCACACCGGATGAAGGACCAACAGCGCCCTCAGGCAGGCGATCTCGCACCGATGCTGGCGACCGAGGGATCGGTTGAGAAACTCAAGGCATCGCAGTGGGTGTTCGAGGGCAAGTGGGACGGCTATCGCGTCCTGGTCGACGCGAACCGAGGCAAGCTCAACCTGCGCTCGCGGCGCGGTCGCGACGTCACCCACGAATACCCTCAATTCGAGGCTTTGGCAGCCGATCTGGCCGATCACCACGTGATACTCGACGGCGAAGCGGTTGCCCTCGACGGGTCCGGAGTACCCAGTTTCAGCGAGATGCAGAACCGGGCTCGCTCGACTCGAGTCGAGTACTGGGCGTTCGACATCCTGCATCTTGACGGCCGATCGTTGTTGCGGGCCAAGTATTCCGACCGTCGGCGGCTACTCGAGGCGTTGGCGGAGAGCGGCGGCCTGATCGTCCCGGACCTGCTACCGGGTGACGGTCCCGAAGCGCTGGAGTATGCCCGTAAGCATCGCTGGGAAGGTGTGATCGCCAAGAAGCGGGACTCCACCTACCAACCGGGGCGACGGTCGTCGTCGTGGATCAAGGACAAGATCTGGTGCACGCAAGAGGTTGTGATCGGCGGCTGGCGGCAGGGCGAAGGCGGCCGCTCGAGCGGCATCGGGGCATTGATGCTCGGCATTCCCGAGGACGGGGGTCTGCATTTCGCCGGTCGGGTCGGAACCGGCTTCACCGAGAGGGAGCTGACGAAGCTCAAGGGCATTCTCAAGTCACTCGAAACGGGCGAATCACCGTTCAACACAAGGCTTCCCACGCAAGACGCCAAGGGCGTGACGTTCGTCCGACCCGAGCTGGTGGGCGAGGTGCGCTACAGCGAACGGACCGGCGACGGCCGCCTGCGCCAGCCGAGTTGGCGCGGGCTGCGCCCGGACAAGACGCCCGAAGAGGTCAGGTGGGAGTAGCAAGCACCGGGGTCGTGACGGCGAGAAACATTCGGGTGCAGTTGTCGACGAGTTCGTCACGGGTGGCGCAGGCGATGAGGAGAAAGTTGCGCGGCCCGGCATGAATTGTGGGGTTAGGTGCGCTATTTGCGGGGTAGCCCCTAGCGTCGGCTCAACCAACAACGGCCGCGACTCAAGGGGTTACGAAATGCAGATATCTGGCATTGGTATGCGACACGGAGCTCTGGGTGTACTTGCTGGTGGTGCGCTCGCTGGTCTGGCCGCCGCTACTATCGCGGTTCCGACGGCGTCCGCTCAGCCCCAATGCACCGCAGCAGAGCTGAGCACCACGCTTGGGGGTGTTTCGACCTCGACCGGCCAGTACCTCGCTGCGCATTCCGGCGCAAATGACGCGGTGACCAACTCTGGTGCGCTTGCGCCGGGCGACGCCGAGAACGCGATTCGGACGTACTTCGTTGCTCATCCGCAGGAGTGGGCCGACCTGCAAGGAATTGCGCGTCCGCTGGCCAACTTGCGGCGGGAGTGCGCCGTCGATGTGGCACCGGCACAGATCGCAAGGCTGTTCGACGCGATGGCCTCATAATCCCAAGAGCCACAACGCGATTTAGCTAGCGTTCACCACGGGCTTCGAGCACCGGCTTGATGTCCACGATCTGGGTGTTGTTGATCGCTTCCAAATCCCGCACACGGACACGCAGATCGTCGATCTCCAGGATCCTGACCACGTGCATGCCGAGCGGATTCGGCCGATCCGGAGATCGGGTGGTGAAGACTCCCTGAACCGGCCTGTCGGGATCGCCACGGGGGTGCACCTGCCGGACGCTGCGGTCTGCGAGATGCAGCCAGGTGATTACCACGATGTCAGCGCCAGCGCGCAGGCCGTCGAGTGCCGGCAGCATGTCCGGCTCGAACACAAGCCAGCAGTCCGGCGCACCTTCATCGCCCTGGCAGGGCGCGGCGGTGAGGTCGGTGAGCGGCGACTCGACCCGCCCGATCGGTCGAAGCACAAGGTCATTTGTCACATATGAAATATCTATGAGGGCCGTGACGGTCCGCTGTGAGATCGCAACAATGGTCAAATGACGTCTGCGCCGGTTCGTGAACCCAATCTGACACCTCGTCGCGCCATACTCGGTCAGCTGCCTCGGATGTACCGGCCCGACGGGTCGTCGATCCGGGTGCTGCTCGTCGACGACGAACGTGCGTTGACAAACCTGGTCCGGATGGCGTTGCACTACGAAGGCTGGGAGATCGACGTTGCCCATAACGCCCGTGAGGCCATCGACAAATACCACGCCAGCACACCGGACCTACTGGTCCTCGACATCATGCTGCCCGACATGGATGGCTTGGGTGTGCTGGAAGAGATCCGCGAATCCGGCACATACACGCCGACGCTGTTCTTGACCGCCCGGGACTCCGTCGCCGACCGGGTAACCGGGCTGACGGCCGGCGGGGACGATTACATGACCAAGCCGTTCTCACTCGAAGAACTGGTGGCACGATTGCGTGGACTGCTGCGCCGCTCGGCGTACCTGGCGCCCACCGACGGGGAGACGCTGACCGTCGGCGACCTTGTGCTCGACAGCGCAACTCGTGAGGTCACCCGCGGCGATGAGCCGATCTCGCTGACCTCAACGGAGTTCGAACTGCTGCGGTTCTTGATGCGTAATCCGCGAAGGGCATTGAGCCGCAAGGAGATTCTTCAGCGGGTATGGGACTACGACTTCGGCGGGCGGTCAAGCATCGTCGACTTGTACGTGTCGTATCTTCGGAAGAAGATCGACGCCGGGCGTGAACCGATGCTGCAGACCGTCCGGGGCGTCGGCTACATGCTCCGGTCCTCCGAATGACGAGAGTACTTGGCGTCTGGCGCAGTTGGACATTGTTGCGGCAGCTGGTTGTCGGCGTCTCGGCAGTCGTGATAGTGGTGCTGCTCACCCTCGGCACACTGTCAGTGCTGAGCCTGCGGTCGTCGGTCCTTGGGATCATCGACGCACAGCTCTCCGGATCGGCCGACGGCTTCAGCCATGCGGTCGCCAAGTACCGCATCACGCCGGACGCGTCGGGTGAGCGGCCGGCAACTGACGCGATGAAACCGCTGACTCAGCTCATCGGGCAGGCGCCAGGGAACGTTATCGTGCTGATCCAGCACGGCGATGTGGTGGATTCGGCGTATTTCGTCGACGGTGAAGCCAGACCGGTCCCAGAAGCGGCACTGGCAAAGATCGCCGAAATGTCATGGCCTGATGTCGAACCGCGCACTGTCGCACTGCCGGAACTGGGTTATTACCGGATGATCGGCCGACCCGGCGACGGTGCCGAGGTATTGGTGACAGGCGCGTCCCGCGAACCCGCCTGGCACGCGATTGTGCATCAGACCGGCATCCTTGTCGGCATGACTGCGATCGCGTTGCTACTGACCGCGTTGTGCACGGTCGCGATCGTCCGGCTTGCGCTTCGCCCGCTCGGCCGGGTGGCGGCTACCGCCGCCGAAGTGACTGCCCTGCCACTGAATCGCGACCAACACGCGATCACCCCACGCGTGCCAGACCGCGACACCGATCCCCGAACGGAGGTCGGCCTCGTCGGTGACACCCTCAACCGGCTGCTGGAACACGTGGAGCGCGCGCTCGGCGATGTCGCTGCGTCAGACCGGCGGATGCGCCAATTCATCACCGACGCCAGCCACGAACTGCGCACGCCGTTGGCCGCCATTAACGGCTATGCCGAGCTGACGCGCCAAGACAGCGCGATGCTTCCCGAGACAACCGAATACTCGCTCGCCCGCATCGAAGCCGAAGCACACCGGATGAATTCGTTGGTCGCCGACCTGCTTTTGTTGGCCCGACTTGATGAGGGTCAGGATCTCGACGCGACCGAGGTAGACCTCACCGACGTCGTCATCGACGCCGTGAACGATGCCTCGGTGTCCGCACCCACCCACCGCTGGAGGGCAAGCGTGCCCGACGGCGGTGTGTGGGTCCGGGGCGATCGTGCCCAGCTTCATCAATTCCTCGCCAATCTGCTCGCCAACGCTCGGGTCCACACGCCTGCCGGTACCACGGTGTCGACGGGGCTGGTGACCAGCCGCGACGACGACGGCACACATGTCGAGCTGTCCATCACTGACGACGGCCCCGGAATCGACTCCGAACTGCTGCCGCATCTGTTCGAGCGATTCGTCCGCGCCGACAAGTCACGATCGCGTGAGGCAGGCAGCTTCGGCCTTGGACTGTCGATCGCCGCATCGATCATCGAGGCGCACGGCGGCACCATCTCAGCTGAATCCCGCGTGGGCAGAACCACATTCACCGTCCGCCTTCCGCTGGTGGAGATGACACGCCAACACGCGCCGTCAACCTAGGCGCTGATCTCGAAGGTTCGCACATCATCGGGCGTCACCTGCAACACTCGCGCGCTTGCGATGTCGTAGAACAACCCGATCACCTCGAGTCGGCGCCGGCGGCGAGCGTCGGCCACCAGCGGATGGTTGACCAGCGTGTCGACCTGGACTGCCACGTTGACCATGCTCAGCTGATCGACCGAACTGAAGCCCGCCTCAGCGGCCGACATCGCAACCGGATGAAGCCCGTCGCGGAACGCGGCCAAGGTCGGTTCGCCATGGACCAGCCAAGGTTGCAAATAGGAGTCGGCTTCGCTGCGCGCCGCGGCGGGTTCGGCCAGCAGAGCGGTCATCGCGCCACAGCTCGAGTGTCCACACACCACGATCGACGAAACCGCCAACTTGTCGATCGCGAAGGCGATCGCTGCCTGACTGGACGCATCCCCGTTGTCCGCCGGGACGAGGTTGCCGACATTGCGCATGGTGAACAGGTCACCCGGCCCGCTGCTGGTGATCACGTTCGGCACGATCCGTGAATCGGCGCACGTGATGAACAACGTTTCGGGACGCTGCGCGTGCGCCAACTCCTGCATGTGCGGCCGAATGAGAGGTGCGGTTCGCCGGTGATAGACGGCCAGGCCGTTGACCATCGATCGGGGAGCTCCGTCATGGCGCCGGATGAGTTCGCGGTGCTGCCACGCACTCCACGGAACGACACCGGCACGCTTGTCGACCGGTGCGAAGATGCGCGTCGGCGGCTGTCCCACGCCGTCTGCCAGCCCGACGGCGCCGACGTCATGGATGTGCACCGAACCGCCGGATGCCTCGTGCCCTTTCCGCCATGAGTCGATTGCCTCGCGAGCTGCGTTGTCCAGGAAATCGACGGCCATTTCCAGAGTCACGTCGGTGGCGGGGGGAACGGACGCCAGCGTGGCGGTAAGTCGCGGCAGCGAAAGGAATGTGCACGACCCCTCGATGACGACGTGCCACTCATCTTCGGCGGTCGGCTCGGCATGGATCTTCACGCGGACAACACGCCACAGCGTGAGTGCCAGGGCCAGTGCCAACCCGAGAAGAACACCTTCGAGCAGATTGAGGAACACGACGCCCAGAATTGTCAACACATAAACCGCGATGTCGCCGGTGCGTCGAGCCGTCTCGATATGCGCGCGTTTGACGAGCTGCAGGCCGATCACGATCAACAGCCCGGCCAGCGCCGAACTTGGGATCTGGCGGGCGAGACCGGCGAACGGCAGGGCGAATGCCAACACCCAGACGCCGTGCAGAATCGCTGACGCGCGGGTTCGCGCGCCGGCTGTGACGTTGGTGGCGCTGCGCACGATCACCCCGGTGACCGGGAGGCCGCCGATCGCACCGGATGCAATGTTCGCCGCGCCCTGGCCGAGGAGCTCGCGGTCGAAATTGGTTCGCTGACTGCGGCTCATCTTGTCGACCGACACCGCCGACAGGAGGCTTTCCACGCTCGCGATCAGCGCAACCGTGAGCACGCCAGTCGCGAACGCACCCCACTTACCGTCGGGAATTCCGGGCAGCTGCAAGGCGTCCAGCAGCGAGCCGTCGATCTGGATCCGTGCCACCTCGAACGGGAAGACCACCGAAACCGCGGTTGCCGCGACGATGGCGACGAGGGGACCGGGAACCTTGGCGATCGGCGCCGGCGCCCATCTCCACACAAGCATGATGACAATGACGAGTACACCCAAGAACACCCCTGGTCCGCTGGCGGTAAGCAGTTGTCCCGGCAGTTCGGCGACGTTGTTGTAGGCAGAACTATCTGATTCACCGCCGAGCAGGACGTGGACTTGCTGAAGTGCGATCGTGATTCCGATCCCGGCCAGCATGGCGTGGACCACCACCGGTGAGATGGCCAGCGCCGCCCGGGCGATGCCACTGACACCGAAAAGTACTTGCAGCACCCCGGCGCACACGGTGATCGCACATGTTAGGGCCCAGCCGAACTCGGCGACCAAACCAGAGACGATGACGGTCAGGCCCGCGGCGGGCCCGCTGACTTGCAGCGGCGAACCGCCCAGTGCGCCGGCCACGATTCCCCCCACCACCGCGGCAATCAGGCCCGCAAGGACCGGCGCGTCGGATGCGACCGCGATGCCCAGCGAAAGCGGCAATGCAACAAGAAAGACCACCAGTGACGCGGGCACGTCATACCGGAGGATGCGCTGCATCAAGGTCGGCGTGCCCGGGCCTGAGCCGGCATCAGTGCTTTGGGTTTCATGAGTCTGCAGAATCGGAGTCTCCTAACCGAGCAAGCGTGTATTCCATTCAGAGTCAAGCTTTTACAGGTACACGCAAACGAAGAGGTCGTGGCGCCAGTGCCGACGCCGACGCTATGTGCGAAAAGCCCTACAAGACAAGGAAGTCATAGAAAACACATAAGTTCCTCGCGGTCGTTTCGCCTTGGCCGGCGTTTCTATGTGGCTGGTATGACTTCATTGCCGGCCAGTGGCCGTCGTGCCTAACGTCGAAGTGTCACAACGGATGTCGACCAACGGCAGCCGACAACACATGGGAGGTATGAAATGAACAACAAACGAATGTCGGTAGTGGTTGCGGTCACACTCGGCGGTGTTGCGACATCGCTGGCGATTGGTTCAGGCACAGCAGGGGCAGCGCCGTCGGGTCCGTCGAACGCGGTCGACACCATCGCCCGGCTGCAGGCCGAAGGCAATCAGGTAGTCGTCAACAAGGTGGGATCCGGTCCGACGGAGAACTGCACCGTGACATCGGTTCGGCCAGTGCAGACCCGGATGCCGCCGTCAGGCAATCCGTTGACCGGTGTGCCCAACATGCAGACCGTCACCACGGTGCACGTCGGCCTCAAGTGCTGATTCGGATCAGGTGATCGTGACGCCGCCGTCGACGACGATGGTCTGGCCGGTGACGAAGCCGCCGGCGTCGGACACCAGCCATACCAGCGTCGCGGCGAGCTCGACCGGATCGCCCATGCGGCCCAACAACACTCGCGGTTTGAGGCTTTCGATGTAGCCGGGCTTGTAGGCGTCGGTCATCTCGGACTCGAAGAATCCCGGCGCGATCGCGTTGACACGGATGCCCTTGCGAGAGCCCCACTGCTGGGCCAGGTCCCTGCTCAGACCGATGACTGCAGCCTTGCTCGCGCTGTAGGCGGCCTGCGGCAGCCCGGCCGTCGTCAGGCCGAGCACGCTGGAGATGTTCACGATGGAACTGCCCGGCTGCATCACCCGCGCGCACGCCTGCGCGGCCCAGTACGAGCCGTTGAGGTTGATGTCAATGACGGCGCGGAAGTCGTCGGGTGTCTCGCGCGTGGCCGGGACGGCCGTGCCGACTCCGGCATTGTTGACCAGCACATCTACTCGGCCGAACTCGGACGTCGCCGCGTCCACCATCGCCTGGCACTGCGCTGGGTCGGCGACGTCGGTGGCGACCGTCAACGCGCGCCGGCCCGCCGCTTCAACGAGACGTGAGGTGCCGTAGAGCTTGTCCACGCGCCTGGCGGCGAGCACCACATCGGCACCGGCCTCCGCGCACGCCTGGGCGAACGACACGCCCAAACCGGACGACGCCCCGGTGACGATGACGACCTTGTCGTCGAGTCGGAACTTGTCGAGTACGGACACCCGGTCAGACTAACGCCCGGCGTTGCAGCGCCACCGACACGGTGAGCACCGCAATGCCGGCCGCGGCCAGCAGCGCACCGGCGGCCGCCGGCGCGGTGTAGCCGTAACCGGCCGCGATCACCAGACCGCCGATCCAGGCACCCGTCGCGTTGCCGATGTTCAGCGCCGAATGATTTAGCGCGGCCGCCAGCGTCTGCGCGTCGTGCGCGACGTCCATCAGCCGGGTCTGCAACGCGGGCGCGACCGCCGAACCCGCCGCGCCGATGCCGAACAGCACCAGCAGCGCGGTCCAGGGGTTGTGCGACGCCAGCACGAACACCGCCAGAATGATGCCGAGCGCTCCCATCGACAGGTACAGCGCGCGGATCACCGATTGGTCCGCCAACCGGCCGCCGACCAGGTTGCCGACGACCATGCCGACACCAAAGACCATGAGCGCCAACGGAACCAGAGCCCTCGGCAGACCAGCGACATCGGTCATTGTGGTGCTGATGTAGGTGTAGACGGCGAACATGCCGCCGAAGCCGATCATCCCGACCGCCAGCGCCAGCCACACCTGCACGCGCTTGAGCGCACCCAGTTCGGTGAGCGGGCTGGTGACATGCATGGCCCGCAACCGGGCTGGCAGCCAGAACCACAACGCGGTGAGCGTAATGGCGCCGACGGCCACCACAAGCCCGAACGCGCTGCGCCAGCCCAGCGCCTGGCCCAGCCAGGACGCCATCGGCACGCCGATCACGGTGGCCACGGTCAGTCCGCACATCACATGCGCAACCGCCTTGGCGCGGTTATGCCGCCCCATCAAATGCGTGGCCACCAGCGCCGCGACCCCGAAGTACGCGCCATGAGGCAGCCCGGCGACGAACCGGGCGATCATCAGCGTTTGGTACGACGGCGCCAGCGCGCTGGCCAGGTTGCCCAGCGTGAACACCGCGATCAGGGTGAGCAGCAGCGTCTTGCGTGGTACCCGTGCGGCCAACGCGGCGATGAGTGGTGCACCGATCACGACGCCCAGCGCGTATGCCGAAATGACATGACCCGCTGTCGGTTCGGTGATGCCGAGGCTGGACGCGATGTCGGGCAGCAGGCCCATCGCGACGAACTCGGTGGTGCCGATGCCGAAGCCGCCGAGCGCAAGGGCGAGTACCGCCAGCCAACGCACGGCCGGATCCGGTGCGACGACGGAGACCGGACGTGTCGATTGATCAAGTGAAATAGTCACAGGGACTCTGACTTTCGTAACACGGGGTTGGCAAGTTCGAGGGCCACCGAGGCCAGGCTGGAGACCCGGTCCCAGTCGCCTCGTTGGACGGCATCGGCCGGGGTGAGCCAACTGCCGCCCACGCACCCAACGTTGGGCGTCTTGAGATATTCCGCCATGCTGGTCGGGGTGATCCCGCCGGTCGGGCAGAACCGGGCCACTGGCACAGGGGACTGGATGGCCCGCAGATACGGCACGCCACCCGCGGCCTCGGCGGGGAAGAACTTCATGTCGGTGTAGCCCTCTTCGAGCAGGGACATGACTTCGGACACCGTGGCGACACCGGGCAGATGCGGTATTCCGCTGTCGCGCATGGCGGTCCGCAGGTCAGCCGTGCTGCCGGGGGAGACCAGAAATTGAGCGCCCGCGGCAAGGGCCTGTTT
>JAJKIB010000112.1 GCA_021154745.1 Mycobacterium sp. | reverse complement strand
CGGAGTGGCCCGGTCCCGATCGGACGCGCTGGCCTGGTCGGTGCGGCTGGTCGGCGAGCACGCCGACGAATGGCTTGGCAAGCTGCGCGAGGCAATGCGCAACGTCGACGACCTGCGCGCCGAGGGCCCGAAGCTCTAAGCCTGCGTCATCGCCCAGTATTCGCCGCGACGGGCCAGCAGGTCTTCATGACTGCCGCGCTCGACGATCCTGCCTGCCTCCATCACCAGGATGACGTCCGCATCGCGGACCGTCGAAAGCCGATGCGCGATAATGAAACTCGTGCGATCACGGCGCAGCTCGACCATGGCGTGCTGTATCAGCAGCTCGGTACGGGTGTCCACGGAACTGGTGGCCTCGTCCAGGACGAGCAGCTGCGGACGGGCCAGGAATGCGCGGGCGATGGTGATCAGCTGCTTTTCGCCCGCGCTGATGTTGCCGGCGTCGTCGCTGACCATCGTCTTATAGCCGTCGGGGAGCATGTGCACAAACCGGTCGACATAGGCGGCCTTGGCGGCCGCGATCACCTCGTCCTCGGCGGCGTCCGGCCGGCCGTAGGCGATGTTGTCGTAGATGGTCCCGCCCAACAGCCAGGTGTCCTGCAGCACCATCCCGATCCTTGACCGCAGCGACTCGCGGCTGACCGACGAGACGTCCACCCCGTCAACAAGAATGCGGCCGGAGTCGACGTCATAGAACCGCATCAGCAGATTCACCAGCGTTGTCTTGCCGGCGCCGGTCGGACCGACGATGGCCACGGTGCTGCCGGGTTCGGCCACCAGGGATAGGTCTTCTATCACTGGTGTGCCGGGCCGATAACTGAAGTTCACATGCTGGAACTCGACCCGGCCACGCGGGCCCCCGTCCACAGACGGCAGCGTCACCGGCGGGTCCGGTGATTCTTCCTCGGCGTCGAGCAGATCGAAAACCCGCTCCGCGCTTGCCACTCCGGACTGCAGCGTGTTGTACATCCCGGCGACCTGAGTCAGGGGTTGGTTGAACTGGCGGACGTACTGGATGAAGGCCTGGATGCTGCCGAGCGTGATTTGGCCCGTCGCGACCTGGACACCGCCGACCACCGCCACGGCCACATAGCTCAGGTTGCCGATGAACGTGGTCGCCGGCCCGACCAATCCCGAAAAGAACTGCGCGCCACGGCTGGCGTGGTAGACGTCGTCGTTGAACTCCTGGAACTGGTCCAGTGCCCTGGCCCGGTGACCGAAGGTCTTGACGACCGTGAAGCCGCTGTAAGTCTCTTCGATGTGGGCGTTGAGCCGGCCGGTGTTGGCCCACTGCGCGACGAACAGGCTCTGTGACCGGCGGGCGATCGCCCGAGTCACCCAAAGCGACAGCGGTACGGTGACGACGGTGAGCAGCGTGAGCAGCGGCGAGATGGTCAACATCATCACCAACACCGCCACCACCGTCAGCAGCGAGGTCAACAGCTGGCTGATCGTCATCGACAACGACGTCTGAATATTGTCGACGTCGTTGGTCACCCGGCTCAATACCTCGCCGCGTTGCCGCGAGTCGAAATAGCGCAGCGGCAGCCGGTGCACCTTGTCCTCGACGTCTGACCGCAGCGCCACCATGGTGCGCTGCACCGTGACGTTGAGAATGCGGGCCTGCAGCCAAACCAGCAGCGCGGCAATCAGATACAGTCCAAGCGCCAACAGCAGTGTGCGGCCGATCGCGCCGAAATCCACTCCATGGCCCGGCACCACATTCATACCCGACAGCAGATCGGCGAAGGTGTTGTCACCGCGCGCCCGTGCGGCCGCGATCGCCTGTTCCTTCGTCAGCCCGGCAGGCAGCTGCCGCCCGATCACACCGTTGAACAACAGGTCGGTGGCGTGCCCGAGGATGCGTGGGCCGATCACCCCGATCGCGATGCCCGCGACCCCGAGCAGGAGCACTATCGCGGTCAGCCCCCGCTGCGGGGTGAGCCGCCTGACCAACTTCAGCGCCGAGCCCTTGAAGTCGCGCGACCGCTGCACCGGCTCCTGTTGCAGTCGGCTTAACGGGCGAGTCATCGGACGCTCAGCGACTGCGAGTCGGCGAACTCGGCATAGGTCGGGCAGGTGGCGAGCAGCGTTTCGTGCGTGCCGATACCTACCACTTGGCCGTCGTCGACGACGACGACCTGGTCGGCCTCCGCGACCGTCGAAATGCGCTGGGACACAATTACGACCGTCGAGTCGGCAGAGACATCGCGCAGCGAGGCGCGGACCCGTGCATCGGTGTGCACATCGAGCGAGGAGAAGGCGTCGTCGAAGAGGTAGATCGCGGGCCGGCGGATCACCGCTCGCGCGATCGCCAACCGTTGCCGCTGCCCGCCCGAAAAATTGATGCCACCCTGCGCGACCCGCAACTCCAAGCGGTCGTCATGGGCGCGGACGAAGTCGTCTGCTGCGGCAACCCGCAGCGCTTCCCACATCTCCTCGACGGTCGCATCCGCCTTGCCGTAGCGGAGGTTGTCGGCGACGGTTCCTGAGAACAGGTAACCCCGCTGCGGCACCAGGCCGATCGCCGACCACAGTTGCTCGGTGTCGTAGTCGCGGACGTCGACCCCGTCAATACGGACGGTGCCGACTGTCACATCATAGAGTCGGCAGATCAGCGATATCAGGGTCGACTTGCCCGAACCGGTCGATCCGACGATGGCCGTGGTCGCGCCGGGTCCTGCCGTCAGCGAAACATCCTGCAGCACAGGGCGGTCAGCACCGGGATAGCTAAATGTCGCGCGGTCCAGGCGGATCTCGCCGCGGACGGTGTCGGGCCGCACCGGGCGCCGCGGGCTGGCGATGCCTGGCGTGGTGGACAACACTTCGGTGATCCGTTCGGCACACACCGACGCGCGTGGCAGCAACACCAGCATGAACGTCGCCAGCAGCACGGCCATCAGGATCTGCATGAAGTAGGACAGGAATGCGATCAGCGAGCCCACCTGCATCTTGCCGTCGTCGATCCGCAACCCGCCGAACCAGATCAGCGCGACGCTGGAGATGTTGATCACCAGCGTGGTGACCGGCAGCATCAGCGCCTGCCACCGGCCCGCTTCCAGGGCGGTGTCCGACAGCGCCTGGCTCGCGACGCCGAATCGGTTGCGCTCGAAGGATTCCCGAGCGAAGGCACGGATCACCCGGATGCCGGAGAGCTGTTCGCGCATCACCCGGTTGATGCCGTCGATCTGTCGCTGCAGCCGACGGAAGATGGGCAGCAGATGCGACACGATCCAGTAGTTGGCCAGCGCCAGCACGGGCACGCTGATCAGCAACAGCCACGACAGGCCAGCGTCCTGATGCAGTGCCATGAAAATGCCGCCGATCGACATGATGGGCGCGGTGATCAGCATCGTGCAGGTCAGCTGCACCAGGAGTTGGACCTGTTGGACGTCGTTCGTGGTGCGGGTCAGCAGCGACGGGGCGCCGAACCGCGCCGTCTCCTCGGCCGAGAATCCGGTGACGTGGCCGAAGATGGCCGAGCGCAGATCGCGTCCGAACCCCATGCTGGCCCTCGAGCCGAAGTACACCGCGCCGACGGCGCAGACCACCTGCAGCGCGGTGACGGTGAGCATGATGACGCCGAGCTCGACGATTCGGCGCAGATTTCCTTGGGCGACGCCGTCGTCGATGATCGCGGCGTTGACAGTCGGCAGGTACAGCGATGCCAGCGTGCTGATCACCTGGAGTCCCGCGACGATCGCGAGCAGCGATCGGTACGGACTCGCATACCGTCGCAGCAACGCCCAGAGCATTCCGTTACTGTCGCACACCATCCCCGACGTAGTTGTGTTCGGCAGGGCCACCTGAGAATTCGATAAAAGGGCTGGTCAATCGGCATGTCGGTGGTTGAGGTGTTGGGCTGCCGCTACAGTGCATGGCGTGATCCCCAGCAAGTGCGCGACCGGTACGACGCGGTCCGCGAAGGTGCTGGCCGTGGCGGCCGCGGCCATGATTCCCGTGTTTGCGGCATGCTCCGACAACTCGGGGTCGTCCTCTCCCAGCGCGCCGCAGTCGCCGGCCCCGACGCAGAACGCGACACACGGTCCGTTCTTTCCGGAGTGCGGCGGCATCAGCGACAAGACGCTTGCCGAACAGACCCGCGTCACCGGCCTGGTCAACACGGCGCGCAACTCGGTGGGCTGCCAATGGCTGCAGGGCGGCGGCATCCTGGGTCCGCACTTCTCGTTCACCTGGTATCGCGGCAGCCCGATCGGGCGCGAACGCAAGACCGAGGAGCTCTCGCGCGCCAGCGTCGAGGACATCAACATCGAAGGTCACAGCGGGTTCATCGCGCTTGGCCAGGACTCGACGGTCAGTAACCAACCACCCGTCACGAATCTGTGCGAGGTCGGCATCCAGTTCCAGGACGATTTCATCGAGTGGTCGATCAGCTTCTCCCAGCAGCCGTTCCCGGATCCCTGTGATGTGGCCAAGGAATTGACCCGCCAATCGATTGTGAATTCGAAATGAGACGCCTCCACGGCCGTCGCGCGCCGGCCGGACTGATCGCCGTGCTGTCGGTGCTCACGCTGCTGACCGGTTGCACCCAGACCGTCGAGGGCACCGCGGCGAAGTCCGGATCCGGTGAGGTGCCCCGCAATGACGACTCGGCGAAGCAGTACCCCAACCTGCTCAAGGAATGCGAGGTGCTGACCGAGGACATCCTCGCCAAGACCGTCGGCGCCGATCCGCTCGACATCCAGAGCACGTTCGTCGGTGCGGTGTGTCGCTGGCAGGCGGCCAACCCTGCCGGCCTGATCGACATCACCCGGTTCTGGTTCGAGCAGGACAGCCTGGACAACGAACGCAAGACGGCGCAGGACCTGAAGTACCAGATCGAGAACCGCTCGATCGCGGGTGTTCCGTCGATCGTCATGCGGCCCAACGATCCCAACGGTGCCTGCGGAGTGGCCAGTGACGCCGGCGGCGCGGTCGGCTGGTGGGTGAACCCTCAGGCGCCGGGTATCGACGCGTGCGGGATGGCGATCAAGCTGATGGAGCTGACGCTCGCGACCAGTTCCTAGCGCGGAACGTGGAAGCCGACCAGTGCGGCACCGCTGAGCCCCAGCTGGTCCCACCGCTCGCCGGTACGCAGCACCGCGATGGCAGAAGTCGGAAATTTCGTCGAAATGCGTTCGGCCGCAGTGGTATTACTGCCATCCGCGGTGGCCAGGCCGAGCGCCAGCGACGACATCGCCGGTTCGTGGCCGATCACCAACAGGGTCCCGACGTCCGGTCCGAAGCGTGACTCGACGCTGTTGATCTCCTCGATCACCGCGCCGGGCGTCGCGTCGTAGAGCCGGTCGACGAAGTTCACCGGCGCGTCGATGCGGGTTCGCGCCAGGGTCTCGCGGGTGCGGGTCGCCGTCGAGCACAGCACCGCATTCACCGCGGGCGCGTGCGCACGCAGCCAATCGCCGGCCAGCTTGGCCTCCCGCTCGCCTCGCGGGGCCAGCGGTCTTTCATGGTCGGGCACTCCGGTCGGATAGTCCGACTTGGCGTGCCGGAGCAACAGCAGCGTGCGGTACCGGTCGGTCACCCCGATAACGGTAGGGCATGCCGCGGCACCTCCCCGGACTTGTCGGCGCCCGGACCTACACTCGCGATGCCGAGGAGATACGGGAAGAAAGGAGGGGCCGAGATGCGATTCGTGCACACCGCCGACTGGCAGCTCGGAATGACCCGTTACTTCCTGAACGGCGAGGCCCAGCCACGGTATTCGGCCGCCCGCCGCGACGTCGTCGCAGGCATCGGGCCGCTGGCGGTTGAGGCGGGCGCCGAATTCGTCGTCGTCGCAGGCGATGTCTTCGAAGACAACCAACTTGCGCCGCGCGACGTCAGCCAGTCGCTGGAAGCCATGCGTGCCATTGGCATTCCGGTGTACCTGCTGCCGGGCAACCACGACCCGCTCGATGCCGCATCGGTGTACACCAGTGCGCTGTTCACCGCCGAATGCCCCGACAACGTCACGGTTCTCGACCGGGCCGGCGTGCACGAGGTGCGGCCCGGCCTGCAGATCGTCGCCGCGCCGTGGCGCTCCAAGAAGCCGACCAGTGATCTGGTTGCCGAGGTGCTCGACGGGCTGCCGGCTAACGGCGTAACCCGAATCGTCGTCGGACACGGTGGCGTCGACATCTTCGAACCCGACAAGGACAAGCCGTCGCTGATCCGGCTTGCCGCGCTCGAGGCCGCGATCGAACGCGGCGCGGTGCACTACATCGCCTTGGGGGACAAGCACTCTCGCACAAAGGTCGGCGCAACGGGCCGCATCTGGTACTCCGGCTCACCGGAAGTCACCAACTACGACGACATCGAACCAGACCCCGGGCACGTGCTGCTGGTCGACATCGACGAGGACGATCCCCGCCGACCGCTGCGGGTCGACGCGCAGCGGCTCGGCCGTTGGCGCTTCGTCACGCTCTGCCGCACCGTCGACAGCAGTCGTGACGTAGCCGACCTCGACATCAACCTCGACCTCATGCCCGACAAAGAGCGCACAGTCGTGCGGCTGGGGCTCAACGGGTCGCTGACCGTGACCGACAAGGCCGCGCTGGATGCCTGCCTCGACAAGTACGCCAGGCTGTTCGCCGCCCTGGTGCCGTGGGACAAGCAGACCGACATCGCGGTGATTCCAGCCGACGGTGAGTTCGACGACCTCGGTATCGGCGGGTTCGCGGCGGCCGCGGTCGAGGAGCTGGTCAGCACCGCGCGGTCCGACGGTGAGGACGCCGATGACGCGCGCGCGGCGCTCGCGCTGCTGCTGCGTTTGGTCGACAAGGGCATCGCATGAAACTGCATCGCCTTGTGCTGACGAACTACCGCGGTATCACCCACCGAGAGATCGAATTCCCCGACCGCGGTGTGGTGGTGGTCAGCGGCGCCAACGAGATCGGAAAGTCGTCGATGATCGAGGCGCTCGACCTGCTCGTGAACTCCAAGGACCGGTCGAACAAGAAAGACGTCAAGCAGGTCAAGCCGACTCACGCCGACGTCGGCGCCGAGATCACCGCCGAAATCTCCACCGGCCCTTATCGATTCGTCTACCACAAGCGCTTTCACAAGCGCTGCGAGACGCAGCTGACGGTGCTGGCGCCGCGCCGCGAGCAGCTCACCGGAGACGAGGCGCACGAGCGGGTCCT
>JAJKIB010000111.1 GCA_021154745.1 Mycobacterium sp. | reverse complement strand
TGCTCGACGTCGGCGAAGTAGTTGTCCGGGTTGCGGTTGAGCTCGTATTCGCCGACCTCGATCAACGGGTAGTCCTTCTGGCTCCACACCTTGGTCAGGTCAAAGGGGTGGAAACGGTAGGTAAAGGCGTCATCTTCGGGCATCAGCTGGATGTACACGCCCCATTTCGGGTAGTCGCCGCGTTCGATGGCCTCGAACAGGTCGCGGCCGTGGGACTCGCGGTCGCGGCCGATCAGCTCTCCTGCCTCGGCGTCGGTCAGATTTTCGATGCCCTGCTGGGTGCGGAAGTGGAACTTGACCCAGTGGCGTTGGCCCTGGGCGTTGATCAGGCTGTAGGCGTGGGAGCCGTAGCCGTGCATGTGCCGGAAGGATTTGGGGATGCCGCGGTCGCTCATGGTGATGGTGACCTGCTGCAGTGATTCGGGCAGGTTGGTCCAAAAGCCCCAGTTGTTCTCGGGGTCACGCAGATTGGTGCGCGGGTCGCGCTTGACCGCGCGGTTGAGGTCGGGGAACTTCAGCGGGTCGCGGTGAAAGAACACCGGCGTGTTGTTGCCGACCACATCCCAGTTGCCTTCGGTGGTGTAGAACCGCAGCGCGTATCCCCGGATGTCGCGCTCGGCGTCGGCGGCGCCGCGCTCACCGGCCACGGTGGAGAACCGGGCGAACATCTCACAGCTGTTGCCGACCTGGCTGAAGATCGCCGCCTTGGTGTACTTGCTGATGTCGTGGGTCACCCGAAACGTGCCGAAGGCACCCGAACCCTTGGCGTGCATGCGCCGCTCGGGGATGACCTCGCGGGCGAAGTGGGCCAGCTTCTCGATAAGCCACAGATCTTGCAGCAGCAGCGGGCCGCGCGGACCGGCGCTCATGCTGTTCTGATTGTCCACAACGGGCGCTCCCGCCGCGGTGGTCAGCGGGTTGGTGTTTTCTTCGAATGCCATTTCTTCTCCTTGGTATTGGGTGCGGGTGTAGGTCGGGCCTAGTTCGGCTGATTTCAATCTCGCTGGGCGTGGGGCATCGCCGCAGCATCAGAAGCGACACGTAATCCACAGATTCGGACACTCGATGCGCTGGGCGGCCGCAGCTCCGGGTTGTTACCCGCCGGAATGTTCCGTCTCGTTGATCTCAAATGCGTGCTGTTGGAGTGCATTTCACTCGGGCCAGCTGTTGTTGCGGATGATATCGACGAAATCGTCGCGGTGAAACGATGGGTCGAAATGCTCGAGTACGTCGGCGTTGACGTTTCCGAAAGTGCTGTGCGGGCGGTGTTTGTTGCCGTCGTTGAACGCGCGCAATATCCGGCGATTGAAATCGGGTCGAGGGTGGGCGTCAGTGACGGCCTCAAGCGCCTCTGGGGGCAGCGCCTCACGGTCGATACCCAGCACGTCGGTCTCCACCCCGGCGGTGACCAAAGCGATTTCGGGATCGAGGAATTCGGGCACGTTGGGTGTGGTGTGCAACGCGATGCTCAGCCAGACCTTGCGGGCATCGGCTTCACCGGCACCGTGATCGAGCAGGAAGTCGCGCGCCGCGTTGGCCCCGTCGACTTCAAAACGCAGCATGGATGTGCGGTAGGGCTTGGTGAGCCCGATGTCGTGAAACATCGCCCCGGCGTAGAGCAGCTCCAGGTCCGGTTGCAGTCCGCGGCGCCGGCCCTGCAGCGCGCCGAAGAGAAACACCCGCCGCGAGTGATCGAACAGCAGATCATCCTCGGCGTCTCGGATGAAGGCGGTGATCTCGCGTACGAGCTCGGTGTCGGGGATGACGACACTGGCGATACTGTCGGGCGCGGTGATAGACATGTGCAACTCCTGAAATCAGCGATGTGTGGGATTGTGCGCCCAGTTTTGGGGCTCGGCGCGGGGACGGCACTGGTGTCGCCGCCGCCCCGCCCTGGGCACATTCCACGTTTGCGCCCGTGAGGGCGGGCTCGTGGTTTGATCGTGGTCATAATGTTGTGATTGTTATGGTCGCAGTCGCAATCGGAGATGTCGCTACTGCTGGCGTGCAACCGATACACCGGCTAGCTGCAAACTGCGGCGGGATCGGCTGGGCTAAGTGCGCCCGAGCCACGGGAACCGAGATGTCCTGTCCGGTGGGACTTTCGACGACCTTCCGACGCCACCGTCAAATGCCACGTTCGTCAGCGGTGCTGGAGCGCAACGGCCCACGGCCGACTTGAGGCTGCTTCCAAAGCATCTGCTCAGCGAAGTGGCCATCATCCACTTCACACAAATTCTTTGGACCGGGGGGCCGCCGCGGCGGTGCAAGATAGTGAGACCGCAGGCCGTGTCTGGCGTCGGCGACGCCTGGGGCTGACATTGGGGTTTAAGGGAACGGGGCAACGGGTGGGCGTAGCCGGCGGACAGGCGGCGACACGGGTCGTCGTCGCCGACGACGACGTCCTGCTGCGCGAGGGTCTGGTCAGCCTGTTGGGTCGGTCTGGTTTCGAGGTGGTCGGGCAGACCGGCGACAGTCGGGATCTGCTTGGGCTGGTGCGAGACACTTCCCCGGCATTGGTGTTGACAGACATCCGGATGCCACCTACCTACACCACCGAGGGACTCGACGTCGCCCGGGCGATCCGCGATGAGTTCCCCGACACTGCGATCTTGGTCCTGTCGGCGCACGTCGACGTCGAGGAGGCGATGGAGCTGCTGGCCAGTGGTCACAGCATCGGCTATCTCCTCAAAAGTCGGGTGACCGACGTGGCCGATTTCATCGAGACGGTTCAGCGGATCAGCAATGGGGCGTCGGTCGTCGACCCCGCCCTGGTGCAGGAGTTGGTGACGGCAAAGCGGCGCAACGACCCGTTGGCTGTGCTGTCCGAGCGCGAGCGCGAAGTACTGGCGTTGATGGCGGAGGGTCGTTCCAATGCCGGTATCGCTCATCGGCTCTGGGTCACGGAGGGGACCGTCGAAAAGCATGTACGCAGCATCATGAGCAAGGTGAATCTGGCCGAAACGGGCGAGGATCACCGCAGGGTGCTAGCGGTGATCGCTTTTCTCGACGCCCACTGAAGTCCTCAAGGACGCAACTCCGATGATGGTCATGCCTTGGGGCTCAGTGGGACTGCGCGGCGGCGACGAAGTCGGGGTTATCGTCAACGATCAGGGACGGCGATGGACGAGCGGGGCTCTCAAATCCGGGCCGACTGTATTCTGCTGTACGCACTGGGCGGCCCCGGGGCAAAACATCGGGATCGCGTCGGGCGGGGGAACGACGCCGATGGCGCGTGCGCCGATCGCAATCGTCGCCACTGCTGTCACGCTCACGGCGACAGTTCCTAACGCTGCGTGTAGCCGCCGTCCTGGCGTCGAGCGGCCTGTACTGGCTGTGTTCATGGTATTCCTCCGCTTGTTTTGGTTTGTGGCGCTGTCGTCGCCGCCAGAGGACGAATTATCTTGGGGTGGACCACAAGTGCGCCGTGGCGGCCATTGCATGTTCGAAACGATGGCGGGCATCTGTATCAGAAGGGCACATCGAACTGCTGGGTGTTGGCCGGGTGGTAACCCCAGATGCAGGGGCTCATGGGATCTGTGCCATACGGCGTACAAGGGTCGGTGGTGGCATTCGCGAACGGAGCAACAGCGATCGCGCCAGCGATCCCGGCTGCGCCCAACCACGGTGCAATGTATTTGATCGATGTCTTCATGCTTGTTCTCCTGTGTGTGCTTGTCCGACCTGGTTGCGGGTTGTGTTCTCATCATCTCGGGCCGGCTATACGGCGCTCGACGCCGCTGAAACATTTGGCGTAGCTGCTGGCTGGAACTGTGTCTCTTTCGCAAATACGTAGTGCTACTGGCGAATTAGGTGCGCTGTGCCGCCGAATGACTGGCATCCCTAGTGCCTCAGCCCCTGAAAAGGGTAGGGCGGGACTGGAACAGTCCCGCCCTGCGCGTATGGCTGTTATCAGCGGTGGTGGAACAGCAGAGCGTTCGAATCACCGCCGAAAGGCATCTGTGCCTGGGCAGCCTCCTGTGACGCCGGCCCGGGGCTGGCAGTGACCTGGGCGTTACCCGGGTTCTGCTGCACGCTGACGTCGGCCGATGCGATCGGAGCAAGTCCGACCGTCACCGCGGCGGCGGCGATGGCCAGGGTTGTGATGTGGCGCAGTTTCATTTTCATCTTCTTTCGTTAGGTGGATGCTCGTTGAGCATCCGGGGATCTGGGTGGGTGGTGGATCAGAACGGAACGTCCACCTGGCCGTTCGTGGTGTCGGCCTCGTCGTGGTTGGACTCGTGGAAACCGAAGACGTAGGGCGCGTGGGGATTGGTGCCGTATGGCACGAGGGGGTCGGTGTCGGCGCTGGCGATCGGCGCGAGAGCGATCGCGCCACCGATCGCGGCGAGGGCCAACCACGGTGCCGCGTACTTGGTTACGGTTTTCATCGGTGTTCTCCTGAGCTGCGTGTCCGGGCGCTTTGGACTGCATAAATAGTCGCGCATCAGCTAACCCGTGTCGCCACTGGTGGCACCCATTCACCGACCCCGCTAGCTGGAAACTCAGGGGCGAGCACCGCGGCACACACCCTTGGGGGCAAACCTGCACCGGCTCTTGCAACTAGCACTACCCACACCGGGGGCCGACGGGTCGTCGCCGGTGAATGCGTCCGGCGCCACGCACACAGAGTCGTGAGCCTCGCCAGAGTCCGGCGTTGCGTGTCTGGACACCGTCTGGGGGACGTTGCCGCGCATGACGCCGTCACACGCTGACTGGCCCCCGAAGATTCCCGTTGGCGGCACCGCCGATGGGTGCCAGCCGTGACGACATGCGTTGCCCGCAAGACGATCCTGGATTGCAGACATATACAGCCACCATTGCAAGGAGTCACATCATGCGAATCACATTGCGTTATATCGCCCCGTTCCTCGGGGCGGCGGCTGCCGCCATCGCCATCAGCGCCGCACCAATTGCGGACGCTGCCACCAGCATCGCGCCAAATCAGGAATCGTGCACCGGCGCGGTGTGCCAGTCGCCGGGCAACGTGCAGATCAATGACGCTCCTCCGCCGGCCGCCTTCTATCCGTACGGCGGCAGCGCATTTCTGCTCGGTGGAGGTGGCGGCTTCGTCGGTGCGGGTGGAGGGTTCCACGGCCACGGCGGAGGCGGCGGCCACCGATAGATATCGGGCACCGAGTTTCTGCGCCTTCATCGTTGGACGGAAAAGGACATCATGAGAATGAGAACCATCTGCGGCCCTGCGCTTGTGGCATTGGCCAGTGCCGCCGCCATCGCCGCGGCGCCACTGAAGGTGGCTGCGCCCGCGTCTGACCAGTCGGCGCAGCCTGCGGCCACATCGGCGGCCTCGGGCTCTGCCTCGCAGCAGTCGTGCATCGGCTTGGGCGGCACACAGTCGCAATGCCAGTCGGCGGGCAATGTACAGATCAATGATTCGCCGCCGCAGGTTGATTATTTCCCGTACGCCGGTGGAGCCACCTAAATCGGTCGCAGGTTCAACATCAACGTCTCAGCGGAGCCGGGATGACAAGAGTCGCCGACTATATTGCAGCGTCAGCCTTGTCGGCCGGCTCGTCTGAAAGTGGGTAGAGTTCCACGAGATTGACCACGATGGCCTCTTATGTGCTGCGTGCGATCACGATCACCGCGGGATGGTCAGGATCGGGATTCTCCGCCCGGTGCGCAACGTAGGGCGGCACGAAGACATAGTCGCCGGGCGCGGTGGCCACGCGTACTTCCTCGCTGCTGTCGAGCCGAGACGACGGAATCGGCGGAGCCGATGCGACCGAAGGATCCGGACTCACCGGCCTTCGCGATCGCATTGAGGCGCTCGGTGTCACCCTGCCGG
>JAJKIB010000110.1 GCA_021154745.1 Mycobacterium sp. | reverse complement strand
TGGCCGGCGAGGCGTTGTGGGAGAAGGTCTGCCAGCTCGGCCTGGAGGGCGTTGTTGCGAAGAAGCGTTCTGGGCACTATCTGCCGGGCCGGCGCGGCTGGATCAAGACCAAGAACCGCGATTACTGGCGGTATCCACTCGAAGTCGATGCCGCGCTTCGCGCCAGGTGATCGCCATCGGCTACGGGCACAGTGACCGCCTGCCGACTAGCGACGAAGGGGTGGGTTGATAGGCGGCTTGCAGTGTGAGAGGTTTGGTGCGTTGCGCTACGAAGGCGTTTCGGCTGGCCGGCATCCTGGGGAGGGGTCTCAATGCGACACCGACTTACCTACGCGAACATCGTGGCAACGCTGGCGCTCGTTGTCGCCCTCACCGGCACCACCGCGGCGGTCGCCGCGGTGATCATCACATCCAACAGCCAAGTCGCAAAAGACACCATCTCCGGGCACGCACCACCGACCGGGAAACACTCCAACCTGATCTCCGGCGGCGTCAACGCGACCGACCTTTCGGCCGCCTATAAGGCGTCGCTGAAGGTGCACTGCCCGTCAGACATGTACTACGCGGGCGGCCTCTGTTTCGAGCCCACCCGCCGAGACAGTGATTCCTTCATCGGCGCCAACTCAACCTGCCAGCACGCAAACCGGCGACTGCCCACCCTGCCCGAGCTCGCCCTTGCCTACGAGCACCTCAGCGCCAGCCAATCTGAAGAGTGGTTCGACGACCTGTTCGTCAGAAACGACCAAACCGTCGCCGCCACCCTCAGCCAGGGCACCGCGCGGCAGATCTTCGTCACCTTCTACGACTACAACAGCATAATCTACTACCGCTGCGTCACCACCCCCACCAACTAGCACGCCCGCCAGCAAGCGCTGAGCGCTAGCTTAGGCCGAACGCTTTGGAGTAGTCCCGGCGCTAAACCGGAGGTAGGATTTCGCCGATTCGCGCCGATAAATGGTGTGACCGCTTGAGAGCACTTCGCGGGGGGCAACACGCGGCTCCAGAGCGGTTAGGCGGCCCAAGACAGTGGGGCGCCCCAAGCCGACACCGCTGGGGCGCCCGCTGTCGGTTCCTTGCCGCGCTAAGGGAGCGCCTAGCGGTCGCCATCGGTGGTGGTAGCGTGACCGCTAGGCAGTCGCTCAAGCAGCCCAGCCGGCCGCCCCCTCCGCCCGACGGCCGGCGCGCGGTTCATCCTCTAGACCGCAGGAAGGGAGCCCATCGTGAGCAAGTTAGGTCGCAAGTGCGCGAACACGAAGTGCCGAGGATTCGGCAAGGCGACCAACTTTTTCGTCTGCAGCTTCTGTCACCGAGCAACCGCGCTGTCCATCTACCGACCGGCGCCGCCAACCCGCCCTCGGTCAGCACTCAGCCCGCAGCGATAGCCGAACACCGCATGCCCCCATCCACACCGAGACAATCACCGCGGCACGCGGGCGGCGTCGCATCCGTGCTGACCGCGGCGGATCGGGCTAAGAAGCTGTCGTACGCATTCCGCCGCCGCGATTCCACGCGCTCCTTGAGTCTGCGCAGGCCCGTCGGGCAGGTCTCTTCGGCTTCTCGCCGCCGCACCTCATCCGAGCGCGAACCCCGCACCGCCACCCACCGTGGATAGCGGCCGTAGGCCCGTTCGCGGGCTACCTCACGCAAGATCCGGGGTGGCTCCAGAAGCGCGGGCCGATGGCGTGGCTCCCAACTCACCAGTCCGGCCCGGCGCCTTCATCGCGTGCGGGCAACTGCCGCCGTGCCTTTCTTCCAAAGCCTGCTGGCCCGCACCCAAACGCGCCGCTGCTAAGCAGATCGGGGTAAGGACACGATGCTGTTTGTCAGTCGCTCCACGACTTGAAAGTCATGACACTAGGATACCCCTCTGCGGCCCCGCCCGAGGGGAGACAATTCTTCGATATCTTCCGCCCGGTGCGCAGACGGCCGCCCTGGTGCCGTAAGGGCGCCGAACCGGCCGTCTCGTGAAGGGCGCGGAGCTGGTCGTCCATCGGCTGATCCTAGTCGGACGGTCGTTTGAGCACGTTCCGCCCCAAGGCTATGGTCGCTGTGTGTTTCTTGCTAACGAACTGCAAGTGACGGGACGGACAGGACGGAACGGCGGAACTGATGCCTGGCGAACCGACGCGTGGCCGGGCTGGGCCGGTGGGTGCTACGAGTGCGCCTGACAGAGTACGGCTGAAACGCGTGTGAGCCTTGGTCTGTCGGCGCCTATCCGTGGGCGAAACCGAAGAACGTGCCGGCTGCGACAGCGCCGTCAAGGATCAGGATGGCCCGGCCCAACGTGTGGATGCGAAGCGTGCCCCGCGCCAGCGGGATCAGCAGCACGACGGCCCCGACCAGCGCGACGGCGATCGCGACCTCTGTGGCGGTGCGAACGGCCGCGTCCACTTGCGCACCGGTGCGCGGATGGGACGGATCGTCATTCAGCCCCAGCATCCCAAGCATCGTCCCCCAAGCCAGCGGAGCGCAAGCCAGGTAAACGAGAAGCATCAGAGCTACGTGGTGCGGACGATATTCGATCGCTGCGCCACAGGAGGTGCAAAACCGATTCCTCGGCCGAGGCACCGCGTCGCAGTTGGGGCAGAAGTAGCGGCTCGCCATGGGCACATTCTCCCCGATCCGCATGCCATTCGCATCAGGGGTGCCCCTCGACCGATCGCTCGGCCGCTGTCGAAGCCAGGCTTACGACGAGCGGAGCACGGCGCGGATCATCGGCACCGTGTATCCGGTAAGGTGCGCGATCTCCTCGTCTGTCTCAACGGCGCGCTGCGCGATCACGATCGCGTTCGCGAATACGAGCTTCGCGGTGGCGTGGGCCCTCGAGCGGAGCAGTTCCTGGCGATGCTGGTCGTCCATCGACGCAGTCTAGAGCGGCTCGGGCCACGCGGATTTCTGGCGGAAACGCGTGCGCGCTGAGTCCAAGAGGCGTATGCTCGACGGTTCAGTTGTGCTGATCGCCACTACCTGGGGGAGGTAGGTCATGAAACGGCCACACATCAGCCCGGCACTCGTGATCTCGCTTGTTGCCCTGTTCGTCTCGCTGAGCGGCACGGCCTGGGCGGCTACCGGGGGCAACTTCATCCTCGGCCAAGCCAACAGCGCCACCACTCAGACCGGCTTGACGGCGAACTTCACTGGCAAGACGCTGCAACTCACCAACACGTCCACGGCCACCGGTGCGACACCACTGGGCCTAACGCCAGGCGCGGGCCGGCCGCCGTTCCAGACACCATCCACCACCAAGGTGGCAAACCTGAACGCGGACAAGCTGGATGGCCTCGACTCGACCCAGCTGCAGAGAAGAGTGACGGGCACCTGCACTGCCAACTCAGCCGTGCAAGGCGTCGCTGCGGGCGGCGCGGTCTCGTGTGCGGCGTTCCCTCAAGGATCGTCGCCAATCAACGTCGACATGCCTTTCAGCCGTACAGATCACGGAACCACCACCGTCTTTTCCGGCAATGGACTGACGCTCACGGCCACGTGCTACTACGAGAACAGCTCGGCCGGCACCGAGGGGGGCCAGATGCATGTCGATGCAGGAGCGGGCGGAGACGTCAACGCCACCTACAGCTTCTCGGACTTCTTCAACCCGACCACCGTCAAACAGGACGGCTTCACGCCGGGCAGCCCGACGAGCCAACTCGACATCGGTCTGATCGCCGCTACGCCGACCGAAACGACGCCATACCGCTTCGAGGGGACGCTGGTCGCGCACACGGCGACGAACATCGTGTCAGTGGTATTCCACATCCTGATCAACTTCACATCGGAGAGGTGCCAATACTTCGGCACGATCACACCGGCATAAGGCGTCTGACACGCCCTGCGCACGGTCGGGCACTCCAGCGATGTCCGAAATGCGAGGGGCCCCTCGACAGCGGGAACCAGATATTTGAGCTACCGACTGGGGTGTAGGTCGCCTGCGACCGATGCGGCGGAGAGTTCCGGGTAGACCAGTGGCGGCCACGTCAGTGAGGAGTTGGGCGAACGAAGTTAGCCTTTACCGACACACCCGAGCTCCGTTCAGCTGTGGTTCATCCAACGGAACGCTACTTCGCACGGTCGCGTCGCAAAGACAGCGCTCTATCGGGACGCTCCGTAGGCGGGCCGGACAGCCGTCGTTAGGTGCACGCCGTTGTGGTGATTGCGCCGCCACGGGGCTAGTGCTGCAACCTCGTAGACCTGTCGCACTCGGCGCGGTTATGCCGGTGTACGACAGCCAGGACGACGCTTTGGCAGCCGTGGTCCAACGCGCAATCGGTGCGCCGCCTGCCCGTGCCGATGCGTGTTGGCCGGGGTTGGGCTCGCATGGCGTGAGGTGCATCGCCGGTATCTGTGTTCGCTACCGGGGGCCGGCGCTGTTTGCCGAGAATCCGCCGCGGGCACGTTTGTGGCGTGTCGGTGACCGACCGTTTCATTGAGCGGAGCGTTCAGCGTTGTGTCGGCGAAGGGTGCGCGCGCCGGAACCGGCGGCGGCTTTAATCTTGTGCTGCGCCTCGGAGGGCGGCAAGGTGTAGCGCGAGGTCAAAAGCTTCGGGAATCGACATCCGTGACGCCGTTTCCAAGACCATACCGAGTTCTGATGACGGAACGAGTTGCCGAGCCTCGTCCAGCGCTGCCTGGCCTACGTCAGTGAGTTCTCGGCCTTGGAGGCGGGCACCGGCGGAGATCAGGATTACGGCCTGCGCGGGCTCGTGCATTCGACCGGCTATCACCCCTGCTGTCTCCAAGACGGTCGACTGCACGCGGGGCGATTCGATTGCCGCCATCGCGGTCAGCGTGCGTTGATGGAAATCCTGGGCTGACGGAATGTCATCCATCTTTCATCCGAGTGCGATGACCCTTTGATCCGCGGCGGTCGTCGAACTCGACCAACACACCGGCAAGGTCTTGCACACGTGGTATGCGGTGCCGGCTGGATCGATCGGTGCAAGTGTCTGCTCGATTCGTTCGCCGAGGGGGTGGCCCGCCGGCGGAGGCTCTATCCAGCCATCGGCGGGCCATTGTAGAACGGGGGTCGGGCGGCCGCTTCGTGTGTGGGCGCGTCGCGGCGAACGGGCCGACTCTCCGAGGCGATCCTAACCGCTACTTGTAAGGAGTCGGTTTGGGAGCGGCGCTCGCTGTAGACGGTGGCGGTGATGTCGCCTATGTAGAGACTGCTGGCTGCTTGGGGAGCTGCGAGCAGAGGGGTCTAGGGAATGAGTCGTGAGCAGGCACGTTGTGCGGCCAAGCATGCGGAAGCGGCGCTTCGCCGCTTGTCGGAGCGTCGGGTTGATGCGAGGGGTCTACCGGTGACCTACCGAGTGTCGCCGCGTGCCGCGGTGAGGGGACGCTGGTAGCGCAGCCTCGGGGCGGCGTCGGGTACGGGGCCCGGCGCCATCCCCGCGTCTATGCGCGCTTGTTGGTACGGCAGTACTCCTCAAACGCGGCGTGGCGTTCGAGGTAGACGGCCAGCATCAAGAAGCCATAGCCGATCCACTGCTTGATCTGGCCGTCGCTGATGACGCTGTCGACGAGTTCGCGCTCGTCGTCGGAGTGGACGCGATCCATGGAGCAACCTCGCTGGGACGAAGGGGGTCGCTCTCATCAAGCCACCGCTTGATCGCCGGCGAATCGCCCGGGCGGGGGATCGGGCCGGATGCCTTCCGGAAAGGGCAGTGTCGCCGACTGGCTCCCTGTTCGGCCGCTGTAGGCTTTTCTGCACGCCGAGTCGACAGCAATGGGGGTATAGGGCATGTCCACGTTCCTGACGATTGGCTATGGAGACCAAGCCGGGTACGAGCAGACCGATCGGTCAGTGCTGGAGGCGGCTCACCAACAAGACGCGCGGCTACAAGCCGCCGGCGCGCTTGTGGGCATTGCCGGCGATCCCGTGCAGGTACGCAACCACGATGGTGAAGGCGTTCAGACCGACGCCGGGCCGTTTCTGCGCGCGCATCTGCCAGTCGCTGGATTCACGATCATCGAGGCACCCAGCATCGAAGACGCAATCACCCTCGTCTCCAAGACACCCTGCACCGTCGCACAAGGCGTCGTAGAGGTATGGCCTTTAAACGCGGCAGGTGCCACGCAGGCCCTCCAGTGACCTAGCCATAAAGCTGCCCCAACGTAGGCGAAACACACATGAAGGGCGATCCGTCGTGGATCAACCGCCGTCTTCGAGGCGAGGGCGTATAACCGCCGTACGGGAAACTGCGGACACTACACCGTGGCCCAGGCAAGCGTTCGGCGATAACACTGAAGGCCGTGGCGTGCCTTGGCGTCCCACATCGCCTCGAAATCGAGCAAATGAGCGAGATTGCACACCACCGTGAACAGTGGTTTCTCCAAGAAACCAGCTGACTAGGCGGTTCTGCAGACGCGAGTTTGACGGTTGGGGGCCGGGCGGTCGGAGGTTCAAATCCTCTCGCCCCGACTGCCCGATGACTCGGGTGCTGTCTAAAACACGGTCGCGGCAGATCGCATCTTGCCGTCGGTTTCTTGGGCAGCCCGCGCACTGAGCGTTCGCTGGGGTCGTCTGGACCACTCGCCGCGCCCTTTGTCCTCAGCAATCGGCGAAGGACGCGGCGGACAAGTTTCAGAGAACAGGGGCGTGACGAAGAGAGCCTCGGCCAGGGTCCGCGGCCGACCGCTGGGCTTCGGCGCTATCAGCTGTCTCCTGGCCGAGACGGAGTGACGAATGGCCGACGAATGTCGTGCTGGATATTCCGAGGAACCTCTACAACACGCCACCAATGGCATTCTGTCCCGGCGAAGGGTCATGGGCGGTGGATCTGCTACCGCGACCTCGTCGGTCGGTGGGCGTCGTGCCGTTGCGTCTTGTACCGTCTGCGGATGCGTGTCGTTTCGGCCCTACGCGACCTCCAGCTGCGGCACCGCGGTCCCGTTTTGGACCAAGCTGATCCGGGCTACGACACAGCTCGTGCATCCTTCAACGCGCTGCTCGATCGTCGACCGTCGATCATTGCGCGTGCCGCGTGCGTGGAGGACGTCGTCGCGGGATTGGCGTTCGCGCGGGAGCACGGTGTTGCGGCTGCAATCCGCGGTGGAGGCCACAGCGTGGCGGGGCATTCGATGTGCGACGGCGGCATGGTCGTCGATCTGCGTTTGCTGCGCGGGGTCTCCGTCGATCCGGATCGGCGGCGGGTGGCGGTCGGTGGTGGTGCCATGTGGCGGGACGTGGACGCGCCGCTGGTCGCGCACGGGCTGACGATGCCGGGCGGTACGTTCGATACGACCGGAGTCGCCGGGTTGACTTTGGGTGGTGGCCTTGGTCACCTGATGGGTGTGTATGGGCTGACGCTCGACCGGCTGGTTTCCGCGGAGGTGGTTCTCGCGAGTGGCCAGGTGGTGATCGCCTCGGCGATGGACGAGCCGGAGCTGTTCTGGGCGCTTCGCGGTGGCGGTGGAAACTTCGGTGTTGTCACCGAGTTCGAGTTTGCGCTCGAACTGCTGCCTCGGGTGTTTGGTGGGATCATCAGGTTCGGTCCGGACGAGTTGGCTGATGGCCTACGACTGTTTCGCGATGTCATGGATCTCGCGCCGGACGAGCTGACGTTGATGGCATATCTGGCTCGCGACCTGCTTCACGTGACTGTGTGCGCCGTCGGCGATGAGGTGCACTGGGCGGAGCAGGTGCGACGGCTGCGCGAGACGGTCGCGGTGGCAGAGGACGGCTTGGGCTTGAACAGCTACCTGCAGATTCAGGTGATGCAGGGCGACACGCCGTTTGGCATCCGCCATTACTGGAAGAGCCACTTCGTCGACGCACTGTCCGACGGGCTCATCGACGACATCGTCGACCACTATGCCGCACGAGCAGCCGGCCATGACAGCTCGATTTTAATCGAGCCGCTGCATGGACAGGCGCGACGGGTGCCGGTCGAGGATGCCCCCTGGAACCGGCGAGGTCCTGGATACAACGTCAGTGTGTTGGGCCACTGGCGAGATCCGGCCATCGACGATGCCGAGATCGCATGGGTGCGCGCTGGAGCTGCGCGGGTCGCCGCGCACTCGAAGGACGGCGCCGGCTATCTAAACTACGGCGCACCCGACGAGCCAGCAGATCGCGTGCGCGCTGCTTTCGGCGATATCAAGTACGAGCGCTTGCGCGCCATCAAGCATCGCTACGACCCGGACAACCTGTTTCGGTACAACCACAACATCCCGCCGCAGGCACCGTGAAATCCAGTCGGTCCCAGGCCACCAAACGGCGTTTGGGTCAGCGGCTTTGCTTCGAACAGACAGCCGCCGGGTGTGGGTATGGTTCACCGGAGCTGGCGGCTGCTCTGAGTTCTGTTTTCGCCGCGCTGCTGAAGGGAATCAGCCGGAGATGGCGGCAGGTGCGATTATCACCGGCTCGGACTCCGGAATCGGACGGGCGTGCGCCGTCGCGCTTGCGGCGGACGGCTTCGACGTGGGGATCACTTGGCATGCCGACGCGGATGGCGCTGAGAAAACCGCGACCGAGGCTCGAAACCGCGGTGTGAGGGCCGAGGTTCGTCAGCTCGATCTGACCGGACTG
>JAJKIB010000109.1 GCA_021154745.1 Mycobacterium sp. | reverse complement strand
GTGCTCGACGGCTGGACCGGCAGCGTCAACCACAACTGGGGCACGCGGCACACCCCGGCCTACGCGTTCGGCCAGGTGTGCGGCTTCGACGACGCGCCTTACTCGAGCCTGGAGATCGTGACGGCGCGGGCCGCGATAGGACCGGTGTTGACGCCCGCGGCCACGCTGTTCGTGTTCCGCCACGCCGGGCAGGAGTTCGCGGTCCGCTCGATCCTCGGCAGTCTGCAGACGCACGGCAAATACCAGCCGTTCTCGTGGGCGTTCGGGGCGCGTGTCGGCGAGCAGATGATCGAGGGCGAGATCATCGCCGAGCCGGCCGACGTCATCGGCCTGACCTACACCGACACCGACGGTGGCTCGAAGTACTGCTACAACTCGGCGATCGCGACCTGCCGAATGCAGGTGGCGGGCAAGGCGTTTGAGCACGGGGAACTGATGGCCACCCGCCGCGCGATGTTCGAGATCCTCACCGATACCCGCCACGACGAGGTGCCGTTGCTGGCCTAGTTTCCTTGCGCGAGCAGACGCAAAGTGCTCCAAATCTGCGGCGTGTCGGGGTCGTTCGCGTCTGCTCGCGCTGAGAGCGGCTAGCCGAATGCGTTGGTGACTGTGGCCAGGTCGAAGTAGTCGCGCCACGCGGCGATCTTGCCGTCGACGATCTCGAAGACGCCCGTCACAGGCAGCGGGATCTCGCCGCCGTCCTTGCGGCGCATTACATCGGTGCGCTCGTTCATCACAACGTTTCCGTCACTGATCTGCCTGTGCACCTGGAAGTCGATCCCGTCGAAGCCTGCGGTGAACCCGGCGATGAACTCCCTGATCGCCTCGCGGCCCTGTACTGGCTCCATGGGGATGTTGTGGTAAACCGCGTCCGCGGTGAAGTAGTCGGCCAGCTCATCGGGGTCGGCCGACAGCCATTTCTTGCAGAATTCAGTAACCACTTCGTCGGGCGTGCGTGTCATGCCTTGATGCTAGACACCCGTCGTCGAACCCGGCCGCACGATCATTAAGACCGTGACGACGACCCAGAGCAGATTGAAGATGCCCGTCGTCATGGCCAGCCTGGTTACCACCTTGCCGTCAAGCGCGGCACGCTGATCCGGCAGGATGCTCACGATGAGCACGATCGCAGCGACCGTCGTCAGCGCGATCGACACCAGTACCCAGGCCTGCGTCAGCACACCCATCGACGTCGCCGTCGCGATACCGAGCAGCGGAACTGCCACGCCCACCACGGCGTAGGTCTGGCAGATGCGGTAGAGGACGTTGGCGACTGGGCCGGCGTCGCTGGTGTATCGCGGAAACATGCTCGCCGCGACGGCAATTGGCCCAACCGCCAGGATTGCGACGATGACATGAGCGCTGAGAAGGATGGCAGACATCGAGGTAAAGGCTAGGGGAGCTCGCGGGATCCGACCGTCTCTCTTTTGGACAGGTTTCGCAGGAATCTGGCCAAGATCTCTGCGCGAACAGACGCAAATGTCCCCAATCCGGCGGCGTGTCGGGTCCTTTTGCGTCTGCTCGGGCTAGAAACCTTCGGTCAGTACGCGGTCCAACGTGTCGACGTAGAAGTCGGCCGCCTCGATGTCAATGCACAACGGCGGCTTGGTCTTCAGGATGTTCATGTGGTCACCGGTGGGCTGGATGATCACCCCGAGCTCGAGCATGCGGTCGCAGATCGCCGACGTCTCTTCCGGCGCGGGTTCCAGGGTCTCCGAGTCGCGGATCATCTCGACGCCCAGGTAGAGCCCGATGCCGTGCACGGTGCCGATGATCGGGTGCTTGTCCTGCAGCGCCTGCAGTCTCGCCTTCAGATGTGCACCGACGCGCTTGGCATTCTCCTGCAGCCCTTCGTCGCGCAACACGTCGAGGACCGTCATCCCGATCGCGCACGACAGCGGGCTGCCGCCCGTCGACGAGAAGAAGTAGCCCTCGGAACGGAAGCCGTCGGCGACTGCGCGGCTGGTGATCACGGCACCGAGCGGATACCCGTTGCCCGCCGACTTCGCGACCGACACGATGTCAGGCACCGCATCCTGCTGCATGAACCCCCAGAACCATTCTCCGAGACGGCCGTACCCGACCTGCACCTCATCGGAGATAGTCAGCCCACCTGCCGCCCGCACCGCCGCATACACCTGCTGCAGGTAACCATCGGGCAGCGCCATGCCGCCCGCATTGCCGTACACGCTCTCGCAGATGAAGCCCGCGGGCGGACGACCGTCCGCCACCAGTTGCCCAATTTGCCCGACGGCCTCGCACGCGTACCGAACCGCCTCGCCCCCACGGTACTTGCCGCGAAAGCTATTGGGCGATTCGACCGTGTGTACCCAATCCGGCCGAGTCGCAAGCGCATTCGGATTGTAGGCGGTCGACGTCGACACCGCGTCCGTGCCGTACGTCCAACCGTGGTAGGCCTCACGGACAGCCACCACGTCCCGCCGCCGCGTGACCGCCGTCGCGAGCCGGATCGCCAGATCGCTTGCCTCCGAGCCGGAGTTGACCTGAAAGACCTTGTCCAGCGGATCGGGCAGCATGCCGGCGAGCCGCTCGCTGAACTCGACCACTGCCGCGTAGTTGAACCGCGAATTCGTGTTCAGCTTGCGCAGTTGCCTGGTCGCAGTCTCGGCGATCCGCGGATGCGCATGGCCCAACACCGTCACGTTGTTGACCATGTCGAGGTACGTGCGCCCGGCCGTCGACATCAGGTGATGCCGCTTGCCCCGCTCGATCTGTGGCGGCCGACGGTAGTAAAACTCCTGCACAGGCGCGAAACTCGCGTCACGCCGCGTCAGCAGATCGTCGGCGTCGGCCACCGCCACAGCGGGCAGGCCCAACAGCGGTCGCGGATCGCGGGTCAGCGCCAGCCAACCCGGCGCCAGCTCGGATGTGCAAAACTGTGGTGCCGCAGGTGCGCCGGCCGGCCGCACACCGACCTCCACCCGTGCGCCCGCGGGCAAGTCGGCCAGCGGCTCACCGGCACGGACGATGCCCGACGCCACCCAATGCGCACCGGAGAGCGTCAGCTCGTATTCGGCGCCACACAGTGTTGATCCTTCGACCTCGCCGTCCCATGGCGCGACAAACGTCGTCGTTGAGGCCGGCCAGACACTGATGCCGGTCGCGACGACGTCTGGGCTGTCCTGGCTGAGCCTGTGGGTCCGGCTCAGCCGCGCCTGACCGTACTGGGTGACGACCAGGCCGGCGCCGTTTTGCACTGCCGCCGCGGCGAATTCATCCTCCACGCCGACCCCCAAAGAGCCGTCGTCCTCGAAGGCGAAGTCATAGACCTCAGACGTGGTGGACAAGTCGAGCGTCACCACGGCGGCGGGATCGACCTCGACGAGGGAGCCCGTCAGGGGAGCCGATGGCGCAGCGAGCCCGAGGTCGGCCTTGATCACCTGGGTCATCACGTCGACTGGAATGGAGGTCGCCTGTTCGAACATGCGCCACTCACCGCCGGACTGGTCGGTGAGATACGGGTTGTCGGGATCGAGGGCCACCTGCTGTGCACCGCTGACAATGAGCACCGCGGTGCGCAGCACCAGCAGCGGCCACAAAACGTCGATCTCCGCCGCGGAAAGCGGCCGGATGGCGTGAAACGCGTGCACGGCGGGCAGGATCGAGATCGGTTCGCTCCCAGGGTGACCCAGCACCGACGACGCCGCGATCGCCAGTTCGGACACCGCCCAGCTGTCGGTCAGGTCACCGAAGTCGATGACCCCGTCCGGATGCCGCGACGGTGAGACCACGACGTTGGCGTCGGTGAGGTCCAGATGCACAGCCTGCCGCGGCAGCTCATCGGCCAGAGGTGCGATCCGCGGCCATGCCTCCTCCGTCGCCGCATCCAGCCGCGCGCGGTGCAGCGGGTCGGCGACATACGAAATCAATTCCGCCACAACCGCGGTGCCGTAGCGCAGATCCCATTGCAGCACCCGGTCGAGGCCAGGGTGGCTGAATCCGTCGAGCGCCCGGCTGACCCGTGCGGCCACCTCACCGAGGCCCGCGACGGCGCTCGGCGCGAGGTAACCCGACTCCAGCAGAGTGCCACCCGGCAAGAAGCGTAGCAGCCGCACATATGCGGTGCTGTCCACCAATCCGGTAATGGCCGTGCACCTTTGGCCGGCAAGGTTCGGCAGCGGCACCGCTATGCGCAGCGACGGCTCAGCCGCGGCGATCCGGTCCGCCGCCAGGTCCTGCGCCTCGATTTCGGTTGCGTTGAATGCCGGATTGGCGATCTTCAGCACCCCGACGATTTCGCCGTCATGGCCGGTGACCACAAAGTTCCTGTCCTGGTTGCTGCCCAGCGACGTCGCGCGCACCCGCAGCCCGTAGTGGGTGGCCAGAATCTCCTCGGCCTGCGCCTCGCTCACTGGAGGCACCGGAAGCTCCGGTGCCTCAAGGAAATTGAAACCGACAGTCACCGGCTCACGAACTGGACGACGGCTTCGGAAAACGCGTCGTTGTCGTCGCCCGCCGCAGTGTGTCCCGCGTCGGACAGCTCGACGAACTCGGCGCGCGGCACCTTCTTCAGGAAGTCCTTCACGCCCTCGGGACTGACCACATCGGACAGCTTGCCCCGGATCAGCAGGATCGGGATGGTCAGGTCGATCGCCGCCCGTTCGAGCTTCTCCTGCCGGACGAACGCATCATCGGCGGGGGCAGTCAGAAACTTCGGATCCCAGTGCCAATACCAGCGGCCGTCGCGTCGGCGCAGGTTTTTCTTCAGGCCTTCCGGGCTGCGTGGCTTGGTCCGGTGCGGCAGATACTCCGCGACCGCGTCGGCGGCCTCGTCGAGCGAAGCAAAGCCATGGACGTGGCTGAACATGAAGTCGCGAATTCGGGCGCTGCCGCTCTTCTCGTACCGCGGCACCACGTCGACCAGCACCAGTTTGGTGACCTTCTCCGGGCCTGCGGCGTCCGCGACCAGGATGCCGGTCATTCCGCCCATGCTGGCACCGATCAAAATCACCGGTCGCCCGATCTGCTCCAGCACCTGGAGCGTGTCGACGCACAGCGCATCGACCGTGTAGGTCGCATCGGGGGAGCGGTCGCTGTCACCGTGGCCGCGGCTGTCCAACGCGACGACGTGGAAACCCTCGTCGGCCAGGACCTGACCGGTGTTCTTCCAGGAAAAGCGGTTCTGCCCACCGCCGTGCAGAAGCAACACCGTCGGCCCGGAAGCGCCGGCGTTCCATTCGTCGGCAACCAGCACCAGGTCCTCGACGCCGCAAAACTTGACGGTCTGCGGTTCGGTGCGTGATGTGCTCACGGACGTCCTCTCGGCTGGTCCCGGCTCTGACGTTACCCAGGTGACAATTTGCGCCAATCTCCGACCCGGCCGGTGCGCAGCGTCCCTAGACTTTGCGATCGTGCAGCCAGACACCAGTGACGACGACCGCGGCTGCATCATCGACGCGGCCTACACCTGTCTGTCGGCGCCGCACTCCGGTCCGATCCCGGTTGCCGCGATCCTGCAACGCGCCGGAGTGTCCACGCGGGCGTTCTATCGTCATTTCGAGTCGAAGGACGAGTTGTTCCTGGCGCTGCTGCGGCAGGAGAGCGACGCGCTGACCGGCCGGCTGGACCGCATCCTCGACGAGGTCCCCGACAATCCGGTCGAGCAGCTGAAGGCCTGGATCGGCCACATGTTCGGATGGATGCACGACGCAGAGATGCGGATGCATCTGACGGTGATCGACTCCGACGAGGTCCGCGCCGCCAAGGGCTACCGGGAAACCCGCGAGCGCCTGCACGCCGACCGGGAACGCTCGCTGGTTGAAATACTGCGCCGCGGCCGCGACGACGGCTCCTTTCCGCGGGCCGACCCGGAACACGACGCCGTCGCCATCAGCGCCGTCATCAGCCGCGAGATGGTGAACCAAACGCCCGGCGACCAGCAGCGGCTGCGACAGTCACTGGATTGGGTCCTGGAATTCGCGCTGCGCGCGCTGGGTGCCGAAGGGTCGACCGCCGACCCACGATGAGTCCTCGCCGGATGGACGGTCTGTATCGGAAAGCCCCTGCAAAGAATGGAGTCGCGATGCCGTCGATCACCCCGTCCCTCTGGTTCGACAACAACCTCGAGGAAGCGGCGCAGTTCTACACGTCGATCTTTCCGAACTCGAAGATCGAGAAGTTCGAGCGCTACACCGAAGCCGGGCCCGGTACGCCCGGCGACGTCGTGTGGGGCACGTTCGTGCTCGACGGGACCCGGTTCATGGGCATCAACGGTGGACCCCAGTTCCCGTTCACCGAGGCGGTGTCGTTCATGGTCGAGTGCAAGGACCAGGACGAGGTCGACTACTACTGGGACAGGCTGCTCGACGGCGGCGAAGAGTCGCAATGCGGCTGGCTCAAGGACCGATACGGGATGAGCTGGCAGATCACTCCGACCCGCCTGCTGGAGCTGGAATCTGACCCCGACCCGGCCCGTGCCGCCGCGGCGACCAAGGCGATGATGGGGATGCGCAAGATCGTCATCGCCGAGTTGGAGGACGCGGTCAGCGCTGTGTGACGCTGCGACTCTACGCGACGGCGCTCTTCTCCAGAATGTGCAGGCCACAGGCACTGCCCAGACCGATGACGTGCGCCATACCCACCTTGGCTCTCTCGATCTGGCGTGGGCCGCCCTCGCCGCGAAGGTGTGTGGACACCTCGTAGATACCGGCGATGCCGGTGGCGGCGATCGGATGTCCCTTCGACTCGAGGCCTCCGCTCACGTTGACCGGCATGTCGCTGTCACGCCAGCCCTTTCCGGAGCGAACGAAATCGAGGGCGCCACCCGGTTCGCAGAGGCCGAGATTGTCGTAGTG
>JAJKIB010000108.1 GCA_021154745.1 Mycobacterium sp. | reverse complement strand
GCGGAGCTCAAGGACTACACCTATGAGCTGCTGTTCGAGCTCTACGACAACGAGGTCGAGTACACCCAGGACCTCTACGACGAGGTCGGCCTGACCGAGGATGTCAAGAAGTTCCTGCGCTACAACGCGAACAAGGCGTTGATGAACCTCGGCTACGAGGCGTTGTTCCCGCGCGATGAGACCGATGTGAACCCGGCGATCCTGTCGGCGCTTTCGCCGAATGCCGACGAGAACCACGACTTCTTCTCGGGTTCGGGCTCGTCGTATGTGATCGGCAAGGCCGTCAACACCGAAGACGAGGACTGGGACTTCTAGCTTCCGCCGCTCGGGCGCTTACGTGCCGGTGCGCTCGCGATGCTTGCACCCTGGCCAGCAGCAGGGTCGGCGCATGCCTTCCTCCAACTCCTCCTGCGTTCGGCGGATGCGGCGCTGTCGGGTCGTCTGTTGTTTGGCATCCTCGACCCAGCAGATGAACTCGTTGCGCGCTAGTGGCGTGATGTCGTTCCAGGCCGCGAGCGCGGTGGCGTTGCCGATCAGCGCCGTCCGCAGATCTGCCGGCAGCTTGTGTACCACCCCGCCGGGCACTCGCTGGCTGTTCACGGGGCCAGAGTAACGCCAAAATCAGGGTGCGACATGCTACGTCGTCGCTACCAATAACTCTTCGGTGGTGAACGGCCGAAGGCCGTCGGTGCGGTCGGCGAAGTAGCGCTGCGTGTAGTCGCCTGCCGTCACATGACGCGCCGTTGCGAAGCCCGCCTCGCGGGCCATCGCCAGGATTTCGTCCGGCGCGTAGTAGCTGATGAACGGCGTGCCCGAAGCACGAGCGGCGGCATTCGTCGCTCGATGCATCTCTTGTTCGTCGGGGTCGACGAGCTCCACCGGCCGCATGAATGTCATCGCCAGCGTGGAACCCGGTGCCATCGTTGCGCTTTGGCGCAGCGTTGCTGCCGAAGCCTCCCTGGTGAGGTACATGGACACGCCAAGTGACGCAACGACCGCCGGTTTGTCCGCGTCAAAGCCGTTGGCCAGCAGGCCATCCCACCAGGACGTCGTTTCAAAATCGACGGGTACCAACCGTAGCCACTCCGGAACGCCGAAGCCGAGCTCCGCCAGACGTTGCCGCTTCCACGCTTGTGGGCCAGGCTGGTCGATCTCGAATACCGTGATCCGCGAGGCGATTTCGGGCCTGCGTTGGGCGAAGGTGTCCAGGCCCGCACCGAGCAGAACGTATTGCCCGACGCCACGGCCGGCCTCTTCGACGACCAAGTCCTCGATGAACCGGGCCCGCGCCACGATCGACGCGCGGACGCCCGGCGTGGCGTATTCGTTCATGTCGGGCCGCTGGCGCCAATCGGGATCGGGCGCCACCAGTTGCAGGCCGATCCGGTCGTCGAGGACGTACGGTGGCGCGTCGACTTCGGTATGTAGCGCACGCCAGAGAGCGGTTCGGACCGCGGTGCTGTCGGGTGTTGCGGTCGCCTGGCTCATTTTTTCGGCGCCTGCAGCTTCCACTCGCGGCCGTCGGGATCGCGAACCGTCATCAGCCTTGTGCCCCAATGGGTGTCCTCCCATTCACTGACGACGTCGACGGAGGCGTCGAGCTCGAAGGCGTCGGCGTCGGCGACGCTCAATACGACGTGTCTGCTGGTCGGCTCGGTTTCGGGCACCTCCGCGATGAACAGATACGGACTACCACCGCGGCGCAGTTGGCCGGAGTTGTGGTCCGTCGCGAACTCGATTTCATAGCCGAGTCCCTGGAAGAACTTGGCCGACTTGCCCCAGTTGTGCGTCTCCAGGAACACGGCCTCGATGCCCTCGGTCGTCATTCAGCCCTCCTTCGTCAATTGCTTGCCGTGGGTGTCGAGGTAGGCCAGCAGCGCATCGGCCACCAGCGCCGAAAGCGATGACTCCGTCTCGATCGCATGGTGTTTGACCCGCCTGATCAAGCTGACCGGCAGGTAGACGTTGAACTGCTTGACGTCCTCGTCGCCCACGTGGATCAGGCTAGCATGCTAGCAACCTAGCTTCATCAGTTCCTGGCGAAAGGACACAAAAGGCCCCGACCACGCGATCGCCATCGGCCGGCCGCGGCGGCTGTGCCGAAGGCGCCCGTGGGCAGGGCTTCGAAAGTGTGGTTCAACCCGACGGTCTGTCAGATCATGAACCCGTCGGGACCACAGCCGTTGATGATCGTTGAGGTGATGTGGTCGCCTGTGAACGACAGCGCTCGCCCACGACCGGCTCAACGTCGGGTTCGGTGAGGGCGGTTGCCGCCCCTCGCCACACGCCGAGCGCATCTTCGATCGTTCCCCAAGCGACGCCGAGTAAACGGGCGTCGTCGACGGCAATCTGCAGGTCGTCGAGAGCGTGGTTTACGGCCATTACTAGGGCCTGGGCGCCGCGCGGGACGCGGTTGCTTGCGTCAACGATTCGTCGGATCGCAGTTTGGGACTGGTCCGGCGTTACGGTCCGTGTCTTACCCATCGGAACTCCAAGGTCGTACCCACGAAGCTTAGCTACATCAGTGTCAGCAACGATTCGAACATAAAACGGCGCGATCGGCAAGCCGTAACAATGCGTCAATAAATACTGTACAACGACGGCTAGTTGCCGTCGACCTGTATATTCCGGGCACGTGCGCGGTGTTACAGCTACGAGATCGGTCAGTTGCTACATTCACATGATTCGGTGCAAAAGCTTTGGCTGCTCGGTCTGAATTCCAGGAGCTCACGTCGCCGCGGTGCACGACCAGGCGCTGCCTGGCGCCCTTCGTCGTCACCAGTTCGCACCCGACGGCGCGCAACTTCAGTGCGGTTGGAACGCCAAGCCGGACTGGAACGTCAAACCTTCGGCCATCGCGGACCGAAGCTCCGCGACCGCTTGATGGAAGATCAACGCGAAGGCCGCGGCGACGCGCGCCCGGGGGCCTAACGCCCGCTGCGGTCTTCGGACCGGGTCTTGCGACCGCCGCGGGCGGCGAGTTTCGTAATCGACTGAGCGGCTACGCCGTTAGCCCGAAGTCGCTGTAGGCTCGATCCGCTCGTGTGCGTCCTCGATGACCGTGCGGCCGATCTCGGCGTAGGCCTCCGGCTTGGCGAACCGCATCCACACCGCGTACGCCAGACCGAGGACGAACACCGCCAGGATGATGTACGGGCCGGCCTTGAACACCAACGAATTGGCGGCATAGCCGGCGGCGAATGCGCGGTTGTCCCACAGCAGCCACACCACGTACAGCATCGCCACACCGCCGATCAGTGGAGCGATCAGAGTGGTGATCACGTTGCCCGGGTGCGTCTTTCGCACCCAGAAGTACCAGATGACCGCCGCCGAGCAGATGGCTTGCACCAGCAGGATCGCCGCCGTGCCGATCAGTGCCAACAGGCCGTAGATGTTGGTGTAGGGCACCAGCGACGGCGTATCCACCGGAACACCGTTGGCATCCGGCACCTGCACCGCGGTGAATCCCGCGAACAGCAGCACGATCACCAGCGTGATGCCGGCCTGTACCGCCGAGGCGATGTATGGCGAGCCATGCTTGGGATGCGTCGCGCCGACCGTGCAACGCGCTGCCTTCGACGGAATTTCGCGACCCAGCGCGTACAAGTAGCGCGACGCCGCGTTGTGGAAGGCCAGCGCGCATGCGAACGATCCGATGACGAGCAGGATCTTGTAGACGTCGAGCAGGAAATTGCCGAGGTTGGCCTGCACAAGTCCGAAGAACAGGTTAAGCGGCGAGGCGCTGATCGAGGTCTCGACCGACGTCTTGGCGCCGTTGCCCGCCACCACCATCGCCGAGATGAACGTATAGAACAGGCCCAGGCCGATGACGGCAATCAGCGTGGCCCGCGGGATGATCTTCTTCGGGTTGCGCGACTCCTCGCCGTAGACGGCTGTCGTCTCGAAGCCGACCCACGACCAGAACGCGAAGAACAACCCGATCGCCATCGACCCGGCCGCCGCTGCTGTACCGAACGCGCCCCCGGGCAGGCTCTCGAATGCGTTGTTCAGCAGCACCGTCTGGTTGAGCATGAACCCGTTGGGTCCGCCGCCCTTGACGATCACCGAGAACGCCAGGGCGAACAGCACGAGCACCTCGGACACCAGGGTCACGCCGAGGATCGCGGCGGTCAGGCTGATGTGGAAGTGGCACAGCGCGCCGATGATCAGGATCGCGCCGATCGCGAACACCAACCATGGGATGTTCACTCCGGCAATGGTGTTCACCGTGTCATTGGCGAAGTACGCGCAACCGCCGATCAGCGAACCCTCGAAGATCACGTACGCGAATGTCGCCAGCAGCCCGCTGGCCATACCCCAGACCTGGCCCAGCCCATGCGAGATGAAGCCGTAGAACGCACCGGTGGTGGTGATGTGTTTGGCCATCGCGACATAGCCGAGCGCGAACAGTGTCAGCACGATCGTCGCGAACAGGAAGCCCGCCGGCGCGCCAAGCCCGTTCCCGAATCCCACCGCGATCGGCACGTTGCCGGTCATTGCCGTGATCGGCGCCGCGTTGGCGACGGCCATGAAGATGACCGCGACGATGCCGATGGCGCCCTTCTTCAGGCCTGCCGACGGTGCGACGGTGGTCTCAACGGCTGCGGATTCAGTGGTCACCGCGGGCCTCCTGGTTCGGATCAGAGTGCATGAGTGGCCCGCGACGCTGCAGTCCGCAGTGAGCCTCGCACTCCTTCGTCATCCCGACAACCGGAGGACACATGCCTGTAACACAGGCTGGGTTGAACGCTTGATGAATGACCGACGAACTGTGCAGCCCGCTCCGGCGCGACCTTTGCACAGCAACGACACTTACAGCATGACCACCACGTCGCTTCTGAGCTCGATCCTGGACTGGCTGCGAGCCGGCTATCCCCAGGGTGTTCCCGGCCCCGACCGAGTTCCGCTGCTGGCGCTGCTGCGCGCTACCCCGCTGACTGAAGACCAGATCAAAGAAGTGGTGCGCAACATCACCGCCAACGGCTCGGCAGCCCTGGCCAGTGTCGAGATCGGCGATGACGAGATCGCTGCGTTCATCAAGGACGTCTCACACCACGACGCTGGCCCAGAGAACGTGCAACGGGTCGCCGCCAAGCTGGCCGCGGCCGGGTGGCCGCTGGCCGGCGTTGACGACTCCGCGGT
>JAJKIB010000107.1 GCA_021154745.1 Mycobacterium sp. | reverse complement strand
CGCTTTTGGCAGCGGCAGGTTTGTCCGCTGCCATCGCGATGGCACCAGTCGCCGCGGCGACACCGCAATGCACGACCACCGCTCCGAACACCACGCAATGCCAGACCAACGGCAGCACACAGATCGTCACCTCACCCCAGCAGAACAACAACTGGGGCGGCTGGCCGTGGTGGGGTGGCGGCGGCATCGTCATCGGCCTCGGCGGCTTCGGCTGGTAGCTACCCCCGGCTAGCTTCGCCGAAAGGTTTCGGCTAACCTAACTTTTCTATTCGCGTAACCGGATAGAGAGTGGGTTAGTTGATCCAGGACACCGCGCCGCGGTTGAGGCCCAGCTGGCTCCTGCTCGGGCCGGCGTTCGTCGCCGCCATCGCCTACGTCGATCCAGGCAACGTCGCTGCAAACGTCAGTGCGGGCGCTCAGTACGGCTTCCTCCTGGTCTGGGTCATCATCGTGGCCAACGCGATGGCCGGCCTGGTGCAATACCTGTCGGCGAAGCTGGGCCTCGTCACCGGCCGCAGCCTGCCCGAGGCCGTCGCCGACCACACCCGAACTCCGAACCGCATCGCGTACTGGCTGCAGGCCGAATTGGTGGCCATGGCAACGGATCTCGCCGAGGTCGTCGGTGGCGCGATCGCACTGCACCTGCTGTTCGATTTGCCTCTTCTGGTCGGCGGCATGATCACCGGGGTTGTCTCACTTTTGCTGCTGGCGATCCAGAACTGGCGCGGCCAACGCATGTTCGAGCGGGTGATCAGCGGGCTGCTGCTGATCATCGCGATCGGGTTCCTGACAAGCTTGTTCGTCGAGCCGCCGTCCGCCGCCGACGTGGCCGCGGGCCTGCTGCCGCGATTCCAGGGCGCCGAGAGCGTCCTGATCGCCACCGCAATGCTGGGTGCGACAGTCATGCCGCACGCGGTCTATTTGCACTCGGGCCTGGCCCGCGACCGGCACGGTCACCCCGGACCCGGTCGGCAGCGCCGCTGGTTGCTCAGGGTGACGCGGCTGGATGTCGGGCTGGCGATGCTGGTCGCCGGCGCCGTGAACCTGTCGATGGTCCTGGTGGCCGCGACAAACCTGCAGGGCCGCGACAACACCGACTCGATCGAAGGCGCACATGCCGCGGTTCGGGACACCCTCGGCCCGACGGTCGCTCTGTTCTTCGCGATCGGGCTGCTGGCCTCCGGGCTGGCGTCGACGTCGGTGGGCGCCTATGCGGGGGCGATGATCATGCAGGGCCTGCTGCGCAGGTCGTACCCGTTGCTGTTGCGCCGGCTTGTCACCCTGATCCCGGCGCTCGTGATCCTCGCGATCGGCCTCGACCCCAGCCGGGCGCTGGTGTTGTCCCAGGTCGTGCTGTCCTTCGGGATTCCGTTCGCACTAATCCCGTTGGTGCGGCTGACCAGCAACCGCGATCTCATGGGCGAAGACGCAAATCACCGGGTGACAACGGCCCTCGGATGGACCGTGGCCACCTTGATCACCTTGCTGAATGTGGTGCTGATCTACCTGACTGTGAGAGGTTGACGTCAAGGTCCGCTGCTCGCATCTGCGATCATGTATGTAATGCAGTCAAGTCATAGCTACTTCGCGTATGGGTCCAACCTGTGTGTGCGGCAGATGGCGCGGCGCTGCCCGACCGCAGTGAATCCGCGGCCCGCGATGCTGGCCGACCACGACTGGCTGATCAACGAGCGTGGGGTGGCCACTGTCGAACCGTTCCACGGCTCCCAGGTACACGGCGTGGTGTGGCAGGTGAGCGACCACGACCTGGCGACGCTGGACAGCGCCGAGGGCGTTCCCGTGCGGTACCGGCGCGACCGGCTGACGGTGCACACCGACGACGGCCCGTCCGACGCCTGGGTCTACATCGACCACCGCGTCGATCCCGGCGCACCGCGACCCGGATATCTGGAACGCATCGTCGACGGCGCCGAGCACCACGGCCTGCCCCACCGCTGGATCGAATTCCTGCGGCGCTGGGATCCCGCGCACTGGCCCAGGCGTCTTAATAGATCGAGTTCGGCTGCGCCGCGGTCACTTTCGGAGCTGCTTGCCGATCCCGGCACCATCGAGGACAGCACACTGCGGTCACGGTTCGGATTCCTTGCTATTCACGGCGGCGGGCTGGAGCAGATGACTGACGTCATCGCCGAACGGGCCGCCGACGCCGCAGCCGCGTCGGTCTACGTGGTACGCCATCCCGATCACTATCCGCACCATCTGCCGTCGGCGCTGTACCGCGGGCAGGAATCCGAGCGACTGTCGGAGTTCCTCGACCATGTCGAGGTCGTGGTGTCGCTGCACGGATACGGCCGCATCGGGCGCAGCACCCAGCTGCTGGCCGGCGGTCGCAACCGCGAGCTCGCCGAGCATCTGGCACGCCACGTCAACGTGCCGGGCTATCAGGTCGTCACGGACCTGAACGCAATCCCGCGCGAGCTGCGGGGCATGCATCCCGACAATCCGGTCAACCGCGTCCGCGGCGGGGGCACCCAACTCGAACTGACACCGCGGGTGCGCGGCATCAGCCCACGAAGCGGGCTGCCGGGCGACGACGGCCTGAGCCCTGCGACATCTAAATTGGTGCAGGGCCTCGTCGCGACCGCCCGCTCGTGGCAACTAACCTCGGCTTGATGCGCATCACGACCATCGGTGCCGTTCTCCTTCTCACACTGACCGGCGCGTGTGCCAGCGCCCAGCCCATGGCCGACGTCGGCAACGTGCTGAGCCAAGTCGTGGCCCGCGATGAGCTGCCCGGCGGGGTTGCCGTCGTCCGGGACGACGCTGACACAAACCGAGCCTCGGCCGGGTACTCCGACGTCGACGCCCGCGCTGCATTCGCCGCGCGAGCCCACGTCCGCGCCGCCAGCATCACCAAAACCTTTGTCGCCGCGACGATCCTGCAGCTCGTCGCCGAGGGCAAGGTCAATCTCGAAACGCCGGTCGAGAAGTACCTGCCCGGCCGGATCCGCGGCGAGGGCATCGATGCCAACGCGATCACGGTGCGCCAGCTGCTGCGCCATCAAAGCGGCCTGCCCGAATACTTCGACGCCGACACCAAGCCGCCTGCTGAACCGGTCACCGCCGATCAGCTGCTCGACGCGGCGCTGACCAGACGCGCGCAGTTCCCGCCGGGCAGCGCGATCAAGTACACCAACACCCACTACCTCATCGCGGGCCTGCTGATAGAAAAGCTGACCGGGCACCCCGCCGCCGACGAGATCACCCGTCGGATCATCGTGCCGCTCGGGCTGTCCGACACATACTTTCCCGCACCGGGCGACACCGGGCTGCATGCACCGTTCGCGCACGGCTACGAAGTCATCGACGGAAACCGCAAGGACGTCACGGTGTTCAACGCGTCCGCCGCGGGCATGGCAGGCTCGCTGGTCTCCACCAACGAGGACACGTCAACGTTCATCACCGCGCTGCTCGACGGCCGGGTCGTCCCGCCAGCACAACTGCGCGACATGATGGACACCGTCGACTGGACCGACGCGGGACCGGGATTCCACTACGGGTTAGGCCTCACCGGCATTGATCTGGACTGCGGGATCAAGGTGTGGGGGCACGGCGGCGACATCGACGGCTACCACAGCCTGATGGCGAAAGGCTTTGATGGGCCCGCGGTTTCCATCACCTTCACCCAATCCCCGCCGGAGACCGAGTCGCTCGCCAGCGACCCGCGTGCCGAGGTGCTGAACGCGGTCTACTGCCCCAAGTAGCCGCTCACTCGTCCATAGCGAGCACCGGCGTCGGCCGAGTGAACCCGCGTGTCATCGCCAGCAGCCACACGAATCCGATCGCGAGCCAGATCAATCCGACCACCAACGCGTAACCAGACAGGCTCGTCCACAACCAGACGGTCAGGCCGAAGCCGATCAACGGCAGCACGACGTTGTTGACGAAACCACCGCCGCCACGGTCCCCCGCATCGATGAAGTAATGCTTGATGACCGTGAGGTTGACGGCCGAAAAAGCCACCAGAGCACCGAAACTCACGATCGAAGCCAATTTGGCCAGGTCGATCCAGATCGCGGCGAGCGAGATCACCGACACCACCAGGATCGCGTAGGTCGGGGTGGTGAACCGCGGTGGGATGTGACCGAACACACGTCGCGGCAAGATGCCGTCGCGGCCCATCGCGTAGAGGATCCTCGCCACCGATGCCTGTGAAGTGATCGCGGACCCGAGCGCACCGGCGACATACGCGGCGGTGAAGAAGGTGCTGAGGAACTTACCTCCCGCGGTCACCATCACGTCCAGCGCGCCCGAGTCGACATCGGCGAAGTCATTGGACGGGAACACCAACTGCGAGATGTACGACAGCACGACGAAGATCACGCCTGCCACGATCGTCGCGATCATGATCGCGCGCGGCACGCTGCGGGTCGGGTCGTTCGCCTCTTCGGACAGCGTCGAGACCGCGTCGAAACCCAGGAACGACAGGCACAGGATCGCCGCACCCGCGAGCACCGGGGTCAGCCCGGGCGCGCTGCCGTCGCCGGTCAGCGGAGCCATCAGGTCGACGGTGCCGCTGCCGGACAACGTGACGCAGGCCAGCACGATGAACACCACGATGAACACCACTTGCATCGCGATGATCAGCAGGTTGGCCCGCGCCACAGACACGATGCCGATGATGTTGAGGACGGTGACGACCACGATCGTGACGAGAATGATCAGCCAGGCCGGGATCGCCGGAATCGCGGCGTTGAGATAGATGCCGATGACGAGGTAGTTCAGCATCGGAAGGAACAGGTAGTCCAGCAGCAGCGACCAGCCGGCCAAAAATCCGATCGGTGGGCCGAAGGTTCTCTGCGTGTATGCATACGTCGAACCCGCCACCGGGTACGCGGCGGCCATCCGCGCGTACGAGCGAGCGGTGAAAACCATGGCCGCCAACGTCACCAGGTACGCGACCGACAGCCGGCCGCCGCTGGTCTGGGTCACGATCCCGTACGTCGTGAACACCGTCAGCGGCACGATGTACACCAGCCCGAAGAGGACCAGCGCGGGGACGCCCAAAACGCGGCGCAGGTGGCCTTCGCCCGGTCCGGTGGGCGGCGGGGTGGCAGAGGGTGTATCCGACGGCGCTGTCGACATGGCAATCCCTTTCAACCGGTGGCCGAGTAAACCGGCCTTCCTGACAAATACGTGGCGCGGATGCGGACATCCGGAAGCTCGTTCGGCGGCGTCGCACGCGGATCTGAGTCCAACCACACCAGGTCGGCGCTCGCGCCGGGCGCGATTGTGCCCCATCCCCCCTCGGCGAAGGCCTGATTCGCAACGCCCGCGGTGTAGGCACTCAGTGCCCGCTCGACGGTGAGGATCTCCTGCGGCGTCCACCCGCCCCGCGACACCGCGACCGCGATCCCGTCCAACGGCGCGCCCGACGACACCGGCCAGTCCGAACCGAAGGCCAGCGGCGCTCCTGACTCATCGAGGCTGCGGATGCGGTACTGCTTAGCGCTGCGGTCGGGACCGAGCCGCGGGATAGTCAGCTCGACCATCAGCGGATCCAATTGCGCCCACAGCGGTTGCATGTTGGGTATCACGCCCAGCGCGGAGAAACGGTCGAGATCGGCATCGTCGACCAGTTGCGCGTGCGCGATCACCGGGCGTCGGTCGCGCGGCCCGTTGCTGGCGACGGCATGCTCGATGGCGTCCAACGCCTGGCGCGCGGCCGCGTCGCCGATCGCGTGGATGTGGATCTGAAACCCGAGCTCGTCGACGGCGCGTGCCGCTTCGGCAAGGTCGCTCCACACCTGCATGCCGTGGTTGTGCAGCGTGCCGCAATACGGCGCCAGCAGCGCTCCGGTCTCGTTCTCGATGACCCCGTCGGCGAAGAACTTGACCGTGTTCGCGGTCAGCAGCGGCGAGGCGAGGTCCCGGACGCGGCGACGCGCGTCGGCGAAGTGTTCGAGTTGAGTGTCGAAGTGGCGGGGGTCGGCGTACAGGCCGAGGTTGAACCGGATGTCGAGCGCATCCTGCCCTGCGGCGTCGAGATACGTGTCGACGTCGTCCGGCTCCACCCACGCGTCCTGCACCCAGGTCACCCCGCATGACAGGTAGTACTCCGCGGCCGTACGCAGAGCCGCTATGCGCACCTTCGGATCGCGTTCCGGCACCACCTTCTGCACCAGGTCGACGGCGCCCCACTCCCGCAGCGTGCCCAGAGGCGAGCCGTCCTCACGTCGCGGAATCTCGCCGAGCACCGGGTCCGGGGTGTCGGCGGTGATCCCTGCCCGGTCGAGCGCGACGCTGTTGCACCACACGGTGTGGTAGTCCCAAGCGCGCAGCACCACGGGCCGGTCGGGAACGGCGGCGTCGAGCCAGCGCGCATCGAACAGCCCGCCGGGAGACAGGCTGCTCTCGTAGGAGGCCCCGACGATCCACTCATCGTCGGCATGGTCGGCTGCGAATCTCTTGACCTCGGCGACGATCTCGTCGACCGACTTGCACTGCCGCACTTGCGGTCCGACCGCCTCAAGGCCACCCGGCAGCGGGTGGGCATGTCCGTCCCCGAACGACGGCATCAGAAAGCCGCCGCCCAGGTCGACTTGTTCGGCACCCGCAGCTAGCGACCGCGCCCGGTCCCCGACTGCCTGCACGACGCCGTCAACCACCAACAGGGCATCGGCTGTCTGGCCATTGACACCGGTCCAGATGGTCCCGCCAGCGAAAAACGTCGAGGGCACGCCGCGACGTTACGGCACCCATCCATCGACTGCAGGGTTCCGAATCCCGAGTGTGAAACAAACGTCGACCCGCGCTGTACCGGACCCGGATCACGCATCAGCGCAGCCCACGAGCGCGCCCTTGGCCAAGCTGCCGTTGGTTCAAGACAGCGTGGCGGCCGCCAGTTCCGCGATGACGTCTTTCACGTCATGCCCTCGGTTCCATGCCCGGCGTTGCCGCATCGCGCCATTGCCCTCGTGGTCGATGCGCGCCAGCTCGGCCTCCACCATGTTGTAGTCGCCGACGTCTTCGAGTGCGGGCCTGACGTGTTCCACCAAGCACGCCAACAACTTTCGCGCTGGCACCAAGGCGTGGCTTTCCAGCAGATCGATGGCTTGACCGTCAAGACCGTCACGGGCCGACTTCCAGTACGCCGCCTTGAGCGCGTGCGGCGTGAGCGGCGGAGTCGGTTCGCCGCGTCGTTCATCGTCGAGCGCCGTCATCACGCTGGCCCGGATCAACATGGCCAGCAGCACGGTCTCGCCGACCGTCGCGGGCACGTCGGCCACACGCACCTCGACCGTCGGAAATCTGGCCGATGCGCGCACGTCCCAATAGACCATGCCGTCGTCGAGCACGGCTCCTGCGCGGCGCAACATCCGGACCATTCCGTCGTACTCGTCGACAGAGTCGAAATGCGGTGGCGGTCCGGCGCTGGGCCATCGCGCCCACACGATGCTGCGCCAGCTGGCGTAGCGGGTATCGGTGTTGCGGTATACCGCCGAGTTGGCGGTCAGTGCAAGGAACAGGGGCAGCCATGGTCGTAGCCGGTTGCTCACCCGGACGGCGGCCTCACGGCTGGGAACCGCGACATGTACGTGCGCGCCGCAGATGCCCTCCTCCGCCACCATGCCGAACTTGTCGGCGATCTGGCGGTAGCGCGGGGTGTCGGTGATGGGGAATTCGTGCGGCCGGGTCGGGGGCAGCGCGGCGGCAAGCAGTTGCGCGCCGCTGGCCTCGGCGGCGTCGGCGGCGGTCTGCCGCAGTCGGATCAGATGCTTGCGAAGTTCGCCGCTGCCACGGACGACGTCGGTGGTGGTCTCGATCTGGCAGCTGGTCAGCTCGAGTTGGAGCTTGACGCCGTGCTCGGCGGCATGGCGGGCCACGGCTCTATTCACGTCGACCGGTTCACCGGTCGCCGGGTCGGCGAGGAGAAACTCTTCTTCGACGCCAAAAGTGGGATGGCTGGCCATGGTCAAAACATTGATCCGGCCCGTCGGAGATCTCACGACGGGCCGGATCCGGCAGTGGGTCCTTCTGTTGTGGACGTCGGGTT
>JAJKIB010000106.1 GCA_021154745.1 Mycobacterium sp. | reverse complement strand
CGGTCGAGCTGGCCGTCCGGTTCGACGACAGCGGCGACTTCGTACACAGCGCTCCATGGTCAGTGGATGACCAGGGCAAGCGCGATGTCAGCCATGGCTGTGTCAACATCAGCCCGACCAACGCTAGGTGGTTCTTCGACAACTTCGGTGCCGGTGATCCCATCGTCGTGAAGAACTCCAGCGGCGGCTCGTACTCCAGGCACGACGGCTCCAACGACTGGCAGAGCTAGCTTCCGGCCTTTCGAGAAGACGAACAGATGGTCGTCTCCGCTGGGATTTCGATCAAGGAACACGTCGTACCGCCACCTTTATCTCGAAGGTTCTCCAGTACAGCTGCGCGCCTCGGGCGTCGGGATCTCCCCTATCGCGTAGCACCCGATACGAAGCCCTGCGCTTTCGAGTCCGGCACGGGCACCAATTGAAGAACTGGCGCTCACCATCTGCGCTGGGTCAGTCGGTTAACGGCAGCGTCCTGCCGAGAGACGGGGATTCCACCGGGAATCCAGGGGGTCTCTGACACGCTCTGCGTTAGTCGTGCAGCTGTGTACGCGTGTTGAGCGACGACGTAGACGGTGCGCCCGGCCAAGCGCGGGAACTCAAGAGCCGTAGTCCGTTAAGCGCGACGATAATTGTGGAACCTTCGTAGCCTACGACGCCGAAGTCCCGTGCTACCAGTGCGGTGATGAATGTTGCAGCGATGGCGACGTTGGCGATGACGACGCGGCGCTCGTCGCGCCAACGCCACGGCCGCCGGGATCGTGGCGTCGATAAGCGTTCGGACGTCCTCCGCGAGGCTCGTCTTCGCCGGACCGTTAGTCCGTCACGTTGAGCTTTTCTGGACCATCCCCGAATACAAAGCCTTCTGCGAGCAGCTCGCCACGTTCTGTCGCGTCGTCCTGTTCGACGAGCCCCCGGTCGGGTTGTCGGACGCGGTCCGGCGAGTTCGCTCGGTGGATCCACAGGCGCAGATCACGTCGAAGGCTCCAAGCTGCGGGCAAGGTGATCAGGCATGGCGAATGGCGCCCGCTCGCCACCCCGCTCGAGTTCGAACATCGCGCGCAGCAGATCGCGCGCGAATGGGACATTGAGTTCAAAGCGCTCGGAATCTCGCCCGCCCCGGCGAAAAACGCCAACCAAGAACCAGTTGACGGTGCGCTCGAGCAACCCGCCGACGCGATTGGACTGCGGCACGCGCACCAGGTCGGCTGTCTTGTCGCCGATCAGGCGGCGGATCAGCGGCGGGATCGTGTCGTCGAACACATGACCGGGCGTCAGCTGGTCGAGCAGCACGAGGAGCGCACCGGTCATGGCCTGCCCTTCGGGCGACGCCTTGAACTGCCTGCGCCGGATGGCGTCGACTAGCGCGTTGGCCTGGGTGAGGTTGTTCATCCGCAGCTCATCGCGCAGTCCGAGCTGATGTCCGATCACGTTCCACAGATGCAGGTACGCTTCCTTTTCCTCGTCGGTCAGGTGCACGCTGAGGCGATACATCGGATCGGTAACGACATACCAGAAAGCCAGGAGCGTGCCGGCCAGGTCCTCCTGGTTGATCGGTGTGCCCCAGGCGGGATTCCACAGGCCGGGCTGCTGCTTATTGCGCTCCTCGATCAGCCGCCGCACAGCCGCGTGCATCAGTCGAACCTTCTGGATGGTGCGACGGCCCTTGCCGTCCTCATCGAGGCCGCCGACGGTGAGCACATCGAACAGGAACTGGCCGGTCTCCAGCACTCGTCGGCGCGTGTTGGTATCGAGCTGGGCGGTCAGGTGGAGCACCTGCACGGCTTTGGCTGCCGCGTACGACGACGGGAGCGACGCGCAGAACAGGCAGAGCGTGATCTCGAAACCCTTTTCGTCGAATAGCCGCTGTCCGCGCTCGATCTTGTCCATGTCGGCCCACTCGGGCAGCTGCAGTGTCTTTTCTAGGTAGTCCTGGACCTCCTCGGGCAGGTCCTCCGGGACCGGCTGGTCGACGCGCACCAGCTTCCGCATCATCTCGTTGACAGCGTTGACACCGCCCCGGCCGTCCCCCCCGTCCCGCTCGCCACTCTCGAACACCGCGTCGACCGCATCGTCGGCGACCGGATCGCCTTTCCCCCGCATTTCATTGAGCTTTGCCGTGGTCAACTCGGGTGGTAACCCGGGTGGTAACTGTGTGCGCGCCATGCGCACAGCATGATTGAGCTTTGCCTTAGTCAACCCGGCGATTCCCTTTGCGCGCGCCATGCGCACAGCATGGCAGACTTTGCGCTCTTCGCGAGGCTTATCTGTCGACCACCAAAACCCGCGCGCGCCCGTAACTACCCACGACCGCGGCGGGCTTCATTCCTGCTTCGAGGCACACCACTAAAAGACCTTGGGGTGGCCGGTTCGAGGCTGGTGAAGAAGTGCTCGAAAGCGATGCGATGCCACCTTGTAGAGACATCGACGTGGTCGTAGTGAATGTTGCCACCGAGGGCGGTCGGAGGTGCTGCGAGCACCAGGACGTTCTTGATCGTTGCCGAGACCGCAGTGCATATGTCACGTAGTCTTTTGAAGATTCTTGTCGCCACCATATTGTCTCCGAGTTGTGAGGACGGACACGATGGTCGACGCCAATGACGAATTCATGCACGACCCAGGACCGCAACCGGACTGGCAGGAAAGCTTCTTCTTCAGTTGGTTCGACGCCGAGTCGGACGCGACGGGCTTGGCCCGTATCGGATATCGGCCCAGCAATCACACCGCTGACGCGCTGTTGTACACCATGCGGAACGGCGGTGTTGAGGGCGGCTACGCCAAACTCCACACCAGCTACACCGGTACACCCAATCCTCGCCGCTTGGGGGTGGGGGTTCTGGAGTTTCAGATGAGCGAACCGATGTCGAAGTGGCGGCTATTGCTGCGGGGCCGCGACGAGGTGGACCTGACATGGACTGCGCTGCACGCGCCGTTCGATTTTCACGCCGAAGCGCCTCCTTGGCTATACCTGCCGTCCGGTGTCGCCGATGCGCACATGGAACAGTCCGGGCGGATCACAGGCAGCGTAAGAATCAACGGAGCGTCCTACGCGATTGACGGCCTCGGTCAGCGAGACAAGTCGTGGGGGGTCCGCCGGTGGAGCAGCATCGAACGCTGGGACTGGATTACGGTACTGATGCGCCCTGACTTCACCATGAACTGCACCCAATTGTTCAGCGGTGGCCGGGCATACCCCTGCGGCTACATCTTCCACGATGGCGCGAGCCATGCGGTGGTGGGGTTGACCGTGGACTACCGATGGGCCGGTCATCAGGTTCCGTGCGCCTCGCGAATCGTGGTCACCGACGTCAGCGGCTTGCGGCTTGAGATCCACGGCAGCGCCACCGCCCAATCGTGCTTGTGGAAAAGGGGTTTAGTGATCCAGGAGTCGGCGACACGCTTTGAAACGATCGTCGATGGTCGACTCCTCACCGGTGTTGGTCTGACCGAGCACGCCTGGCACGGCGGGCCACTAGGCACGCTGCGGGTGCTGCCGCGCATGCTCCCAGCGATAGGGATGATCATGTGATGATCACAGATCTGGAATCCGCCGCCCACAGCCGGGATCGGCTGCAACATGCGGGTCTGCTTGTGCCGCAGGCTTTGTCTGTGCCAGCGGTGGTGTCGCTCGCCTCGGCTGCGCGCGAGACGCTCCTGTCCACGGAGTTGCCGCAGTGGCTACGCAGGTCGCTGTTATGGCATTGCTCCAGCCAAAGCTAAGTGGCCGTCAAACCTCAGCGATTCCGCCATGTCGCGGTAGTGATCTCTGAAGTGCGCGTAAGCCGCGGCATCGTTGCGAGCCCGTGCCAGTAGAGCACGTACTCGCATCAGCCAGATGTCGCGTAAAGGTAAACCGTCGTCGGCCGCGGCCGCCGCTAACCGGTCGATCGCGGCGTCGGCTTCGGCCACGTCAGCATCGGCCCCGCGGTCTAGCAGTGTCTCCACCAGAACACCCGTCGCAGGAATGCCCCACGTCAGCAGTTGTCCAGCGCGGATCAGATCGTCGGCGGCGGCGCGCATGAGCGATATGGCGTCATCGCGATCTCCACCCCGAGCCCTCTCACGTGCCAAGTACACGTTGACGATCGGCAATTCGCCCAGGTTGTGTCCCCGGCGCAGGAACACGTCGCCGACTTCCGCCAGGAGCTTCTGTCCGCGATCACGCTCCGCAGGCATTTGGCGGTGCACCAGCGCGACGCCTAGCGCCATCTGGGTGAAGGCTAGCGCGAGATCATCACCGGATCGCTCGGCAATCCGTAGGGCATCTTCGGTCTCGCGCACCGCCCGATCGTCGGCCGTCAGGACTCCATACGGTATCCCCGGGTTGTAGATGTAGGCGACGACCAAGGCGTAGGACATAGGGTCGGCGCTGCGGGCCAGGGCGAGGCCGTGCTGCAGGTCGTCTGGCCATCCAGGACGACCCAGGTTATAACGGGCAATAGCCCGTGATGTAATCGCGAGCGCTAGCGGAGACCCGATTATGAAGTTGCCTTTAGATGGGTCACCGTCGGCTAGGTCGATCACTGTCTGCGACGACCGCAGCACGTCACCCCACCTGTTGTTCTCCATCTTGGCAAAGATCAGCGGCATGGACAGGCCCACCGTCAAGGTTGGATCGCCGACCGACTCGATGAGGGCCATGGCTTCAGATGCCAGCTGCGAGGCCTCGCGCATCCGGGCCTGATGGGCGTGATCCATCACCAGCCCACCCATTGCGATGGCCAGTGACGCTTTGTCCCCGGCGGCGTCGCACAACTCCCGCAATTCATCGAAGCGGTCGCCTGCCGCATGTGCATGGACTCGCCAGGCGATCGCGCACAACATGGTGCGCGGGGCAATGCGCATAGCTGTGCGGTGCGGATCCTGGGTGGGTAGGGCGTCAGCGATCTTTTGGGCGCGCTCCCAGCTCAGTCGCGCGGCGGTGATGTCGCGGTTGGTCGCCCACGTTGCGGCACGCATGTGCCAGCCGAATGCGGCGTGCGGATCACCGGCGGCCTCCAGATGTTCGGCGATCAGGGCAGCATGCTCATCAGCCGAGGCGGGGTCACGTGATTCGATGGCGCCCGCGACTCGCCGGTGCAACTCGGCGCGATCCGATTTGAGCTGTGATTCGTAGGCCACTGCGCGAATCAGCGGGTGGTGGAACGCATACTCCAGTTGTCGAGTGAATCTGACCTGATCGATAAGGTGGGCCGCCACCAAGTCAGTGAGGACCGGCTCGACACCTAGCAGTGTCAACAGGTCGGGGTTGAACCGCGAGCCGACCACCGCCGCCGCGCTCAAGGTGCGTTTCGCGTTCGGATCAAGCCGGTCAATGCGAGCGGCGATGGTCGCTTGCAAGGTGGCTGGGACAGTGACCTCGGCGGTCTGGGCTGTCGCAACGTATGCCCCGCGCTGCCCGCGCAGGACGCCGCGCTCGGAAAGTTCGCGCACGATCTCCTCGGCGAAGAACGGATTACCGGCGGCCCTCTCCGCGACCTTCTGGCCAAGTGCACCAACCGAGGCGTCCGCTCCGAGCAGCTCCGAGACCAGCGTTTCGGTCTCCGAAGCACTCAGCGGCGCGAGCGCTATGATTTGCGCGTCTGCCGCATGAATCAACGCGCCCTGATATTCGGGGCGGGTCGTAACAAGCATCAGCGAGGGCGTCTGCGGGATCACGGTGAGGAACTCGGCGAGCATCGCCTCGCTGACTTCGTCGATCCAGTGCGCGTCCTCCACGACATAGACCGCAGGAGCGTCGCGGGCAAGCTGCGCGGCATTGACCAGGGCGGTCAGCCGCCGCCGACGGGCATCCGGATCGATCCGAGGAAGCGCCACCTCAGGATCCGCGATACCCAGCAGGTCATCGAAGAGCAACACGTCCTCGGGGTCGGCGTCGGGAGCCCGGGCCCGTACCTGCGCGCGAGCAGCGGGATCGTCAAGATCACTCACATGGATGATCGCACGCAGCAGGCGCGCCACCACGTGGAAGGCGATGTCGCTGGTGTGTGATTCGGAGAAGGCGCTGAACACCTCGACACCCCGGGCGGCTGCCATCGCGGCGACCTCGCGAACCAGACGGCTCTTGCCGATGCCCGGTGCCCCCACCACGCCGACCACCGCACCCTGGCCGCCGATGGCGCGCTCCAGCAGGCCCTCGACAGCGGCCATTTCCCAGCGCCGACCAACAAAGTTCGACTCGACACGCCCGGCAGCGCGATGCCGGGCGAACACGCCCAACAACCGCTGCACGCAGACCGATGGATGCACGCCTTTGATACGCACCATCTCCGGCTCACTTAGGGCGGCCGCGCCCTCAACCAGCCGCGCCGTGGATTCGCTGAGCATCACCGCGCCCGGCGGGGCGACCGATTGCATCCGCTCAGCCATCCCCACCTGCTCACCAATCGCGGTGTAACCAAAAGCACTCGAGCCGATCTCACCGGCAACCACCTGGCCGGAATTAAGTCCAATCCGCAGCCCCAGGTCAACACAGTCGCGCGCTTCGACCTCCTTGGCTAGTTTGGCCGTCTCTGCCTGAATGCCCAACGCAGCCAAGCAGGCGCGAAAAGCGTGATCCTCCAGTGCGTTCGGCGCTCCGAACACCGCCATAATGCCGTCACCGGTGAACTGGTCCACCGTGCCGCCGTAGCGCTGCACCACCACTGAGGAGCGGGTGACCAGCTCTGTCATGATTTCGCGCCACCGCTCCGCACCAACGAGCGCGGCGACGTCCATCGAATGAACAACGTCGGCGAACAGTACCGTCACCTGCTTGTATTCCGCCCATTGGGCGGCCGCGAAGACTGGCGCAGCGCACTCGTGGCAGAACTTGTCGCCCGCCCGCAGTTCAGCACCGCACGACCCGCACGCCAACCCTGTGGCGGTCACGTCGTCGCCGTGAATACTGCCGCACTGCCGTCATTAGCATCGCTCACGCCAATATCGTGTCACCGTTTGCCAGCCAACATGCGCCAATTCGCCGCTGCGATCCGGTCGGGTCCGCGTAACGCGCTACGCCGCGCCTCGGAGCGCGTGGTCTGGGGCCGGATTCCGCCGATGTGCGAGGTAGGAGCTTGTCCGTTGTGACAACCTGCGGGTGTGTCCGCTCCGGCGGCGGCTGCTCCTTCGGGGGTGGTGACGTTTTTGTTCACCGATGTCGAGGTTCGACTCGTCGGTGGGATAACGACGCCAAAGGTATGCGGGTCGCGCTGGCCGCCCATGACGAGGCATTGCGCACGGACGAGGGAGCCTGAGAGCGCGCCCAGATGATCGCATCATCGAGGTGGTGCGGACGTTCATCCCTGCCGAATGCTGGCGCGACGTCCAGGCGGCGGCCCTGCGCGGCGAAGCCCCTGTATCGCAGCAGAGCAGGCGGTTGAGGGGGTGCGCATGGTGGCCATCGACGACACCCCGGACGAGACGGCAATTGACAACCACCGGATGGCGAGATTTTCTCTAGGCGATTGCGCGTCGAGCCGCCGAAATAGCCGAGGTGGCGGCGTGCACTGATTGGCAGGAATTTGCTTTTCACGGTGCGCTGAAGGATAGCCGTTCAAAGCGACGGGGCGGGAAAAAGAAACGATAAGTGCGCATAATCTGCGTTACTTGACGATAATCCCGCTATGGCAATGCGTGGGAAATGACTTACGATGCCCTCATAGTCGGCGCTGGCCCGGCCGGTTGCGCAGCGGCGTATGACTTGACGTCGGCTGGGCGTCGGGTGTTAGTCGTCGACCGTCGACAGCCCCCGCGCACAAAGCCGTGCGCTGGTGGCATCACCGTCAAAACTGTCCGACGACTTCGCTACGCGATCACACCAGTGATCCGCGAGATCTGCACGGACTTAGTGCTAGGGAAGCGCTTGGACGTGAGCACAACTTTGCACGGTCGTCACCCCCTCTGTGCGATGACGGTGCGCGGCGAGTTCGATGCGTACTGTCTGGAAAAAACGATGCAGTGCGGCGGCGAGTTTGCGGTCCTTCCACATCTTGACAGCATCGTCGAACGGGATGATCAAGTCATTGTCGAGACCAGCGACGGCTCACTTAGGGCTCGTTACCTGATTGGTGCGGATGGCGCGAACAGTGTCGTGCGCCGACTTGTGCCTGGTTTCGGGCCGGTCGAGCGCGGCTTTGCGATCGAGGGACAAATCTTCACCGAAAGCCCTCCCACGATGGAGTTCGACTTTGGGGTGGTGCAATTCGGCTATGGCTGGTTATTTCCAAAACGCGACCACGTGAACGTCGGACTTTATACGAATGAGCCGACGGTTCGTTTGACTCGTGCCGCCCTCGCTGAATACGTACGTGCAAGAACGGGGGCGGCCGATCTGCAGCACGTGGTCGGCCATCACATTGGCCTCAAGGGCTGGAACGCAGGAGTCGCGACCGCACGGGTAGCGCTGGTGGGCGATGCGGCCGGGCTGGTAGATCCCCTGCTGGGCGAAGGCATTCACAATGCCGTAGCCAGCGGTCAGGCAGCGGCCGCAGCGGTTCAATCGTCATTCGAAACCGGAGTCGATTTGCGCGCAACCTATCCGCAACAGCTCAAGCCGATTCTGCACGACCTGCGGATCTCTTATTTCGATGCCGTCCGGTTCTACCACAACCTCGAGCGTGGCTACCGCGCGCTAACTTCGCCCGTTGTGCGCTCCACTCTGTTGAAGGGATACGCCTCCGGCCTGACGTTCTCGGCCACCCGGCGTCGGTCTCTGGT
>JAJKIB010000105.1 GCA_021154745.1 Mycobacterium sp. | reverse complement strand
CTCCATCATGGGGTGATGGCCATAAAACAGAGGGTCTTCGGTCGACACAGCCGCCCAGATGGCACGCCCCTCTTCGGCCATGTTCACCAGTTCCCAAGACAGCTCGGTACTCAAGGCACGCTCCGATCACTCACCCACCTGAGGTAGTTCGTCCGCCGCGATCTCACACGGTGTTTCGCTGACCGCAGGGTCCGCCGGTTCGGCAGGCTCAGCCAGAGGGGCAGGCTCAGGTGGTGGCACCGGGGTGGGCGCGGGCTCCACGGGCGGTGGTGATTCGACGGCGACGGGCTGGTCCTCCGGCGTTTCGCCTGGCTCACAAGTGCCTTCGGCGACAGCGGGCTCGACGGGTTCCTCCGGATTGGCTGCGGCGTCGCCGGGCGGGTCGGTTGCTGGGTCGCCAGGCATATCGCCGTCTTTGGCGTCGACAGACTTCGAATCGTCGCCGTCGTCCGCGTCATCCAATTCGTCGTCCACGTCCCCATCGAGGTCCGGGTCACCGAGCTCGGGCGTGTCCGTGACCGCATCGTCGGCAGATCCCAGCAGGCTGCCGAAAACATCGGCGAGCTGTTGTCCAAGTCCGGACAGGCCGCTGGCGACATCGGGCATCCCACCGAGCGACGGCGTCGATGGCGACGCCATTGCGGGGGCGGTCGCGCCCGCGTCGGGTGGTGGTGCGGGCATGGGTGGCGCAGGATCAGGTGCGGGAGCAGCCTCAGGTGCGGGCGCCGGCGCAGAACCCCAAGCAGCCGGAGCACCCCACGCTGCGGGCGCACGCGACGAAGCGGCCGGTGCAACCCACGCCGATGGCGCAGCGACGGGCGACGCCGCAGCAGTCGCCGCCGCGGGAACCGTGGCGGCCTCGTCGTCACGAGGCGGCGGCGTCCACGACGGGCCGAGATCGCCAGGCACGTCGAACACAGCGTCGGGCTCGGCGTTCACCTCAGCCGTCGCGGCGTCATACTGCTCCATCACCGCGGCCATCGCCGAACGCATCGCCGTGAGCCAGCCAGCGCCAATATCGTTGGCTACAAATGGCTTAACCTCTTGGTCGATCCGTTCGCTTGCGGCCGCGCGATCGCCCGCACCCGTCGTCACCGTCTGTGCGGCGGCCAACCACTCGTCCGGCGCGCGGTCGTCGACGGCGATCGCCGCCGCGACTTTGCCGTCGACGGTGTGCCACAGATTGTCTCGCAGCGTGGCCAGAGCGTCCGCCGTCGTGCGCACCGCAGCCGCCGCAGCAGCCGATGCGTCGCCGTGTCGCCGCAAGAACGTCCGCGATACCTCCGCGCTCTCGCTTTGCCAGGCCGCAGCCAGCTCGCCGACCCCCTCGTCCTGCCGCATCAGTGCGTCCTCCGTCGCCGCGACCGCGGCCTCAAGCGCGGCACAATCGGCGTCAAGGGCCCGCAGGTCGAGACCGTCTTCGCTGTCATACCAGTCGCGCGCTTGGGACGCGTGCAGCGTCAGGTCCGGATTCGCATAACCGAGCGCGTGGCACGCCCACACGTAGGTCTGAATATTGTCGACGGCCGGTCGGCCCTCCGCCAATCTCGATGTGACATCGAACTTTTCGGCCACCGCTACCCCACTCGCCTGGCGGCGCTGGCATCGGCTTCCGCATACCGGTCGGCGGATGCACGCAGCGCGGCGGCGATCTCCGCGGCAGCCCTCGACCACTGGCGAAGTTGGTCGACGACGTCCTCGACGGCCACACGCAAAGCGTCACCGCGCGCGGCGTGCACGCGCCCCGCCGCGGCACCGTCGAACACCAAGCCAGTCAGATGCATTCGCACGGCGCCCTCGACGATGTCGGCGGCCGCCTCGTACTGGCGCGCGACGGCGTGCAGCGCCGCCACGTCGACACGGACGGCGTCAGGTTGTCCCATACACGCTAGGACGCAGACGAACCTCCGCCGGTTCCAACGATCAGCGCTGGTTGCTGACTGATTCAGCGACCCGGACGGCCAGTTGCCGCGCGGTATCCTCGTCTGCGGCCTCGACCATCACACGGACGACCTGCTCGGTTCCCGAGGGCCGCAACAGAATTCGGCCGGTGTCGCCGAGCTGCGCCTCGGCCTCTGCCACTGCCGAGCGCACCGACGGTGCATCCGCCACTGTGGCCTTGTCCACGACCTGCACGTTGATCAACACCTGGGGCAGTGTGTGCATCGGCTCGGCCAGTGCGGCCAACGACGAGCGCGTCTGCGCCATCCTCGACATCACCCGCAACCCGGTGACGATGCCGTCTCCGGTCGTCCCGAGCGCGGGCATGACGATGTGTCCCGACTGCTCACCACCGAGCGAATACTCGCCCGCCCTCAGTTCTTCGAGCACGTAGCGGTCGCCGACGCCGGTGGTGCGGACTTCGATGCCCGCCGCACGCATGGCCAGATGGAGCCCGAGGTTGCTCATCACGGTCGCCACCAATGTGTTGGACGCCAGCTCGCCGGCGTCGCGCATCGCCAGCGCGAGTATCACCATGATGGCGTCGCCGTCGATGACGCGACCAGCGGCGTCGACCGCCAGGCAGCGGTCGGCATCGCCATCGTGCCCCAGCCCGAGGTCGGCGCCGTGGGACACCACTGCCGCCTGCAGCTTCTCCATATGTGTGGACCCGCAGCCGTCGTTGATGTTGAGCCCGTTGGGCTCGGCATTCATCGCGATCACGTTCGCGCCTGCCGCCCGGTATGCCCGCGGGGCGGCCGCAGATGCGGCGCCGTGCGCGCAGTCGACGACTACGGTGAGTCCCTCAAGCCGAGTGGTGAGCGCCTTGCCGACATGGCGCAGGTAGCGGTCCAGCGCGTCCCCGGCGTCGACAACCCGGCCGATGCCAGCACCCGTCGGGCGGCGGCCCGGACCTTGATTGAGGAGCTCTTCGATGCGGTCCTCGGTGGCGTCATCAAGCTTGTGCCCGCCCGGCCCAAAGATCTTGATGCCGTTGTCCGGCATCGGGTTGTGCGAGGCCGAGATCATCACGCCGAAGTCAGCGTCGTACGCGCTGGTCAGATACGCCACCGCCGGCGTGGGCAGGACTCCGACGCGCAGCGCGTCGACCCCTTCACTGGTCACCCCGGCGATCACTGCCGCCTCGAGCATCTCGCTGCTGGCCCGCGGATCGCGGCCCACCACGGCGATGCGACGGGCATGGCCACCAACGCTGCCCAGCCGGCGCGCCGCCGCCGAGCCCAGTCCGAGCGCCAGCTCGGCGGTCAGATCCTGATTGGCGACTCCGCGCACCCCGTCGGTACCGAACAGTCGAGCCATGCCGACAAACTTCTCACAATTCGGCCGACGAAACACAACCGACGAGGTGATCGGCCATCCCACAGCCGAACTGGTACCCGATCGAGGCCCAGACAAGCGGCACCGCCCCCACGCGGGGGCGTAAGGGCGGTGTCGTCGGGTTAACTAGCTGCGAGTTACCGCGAGGTTGCGGTCGTCGGCGTAGCAGTCGTCGGGCTCGACGGCGCTGGGGTGCGGTTCTGACCCGGCGCGTTCTCCGAGTTACCGGGGCCGTTCTGAGCGAACGTGAAGGTCAGACCGCCGTCAACGCCCGCGCATGTGCCGGGCACCGGCGTGCCGTTGACGTCGAGGGCCTGAAGCGCCTCCGCGGTGATCCCGGCATTGGGGCACGCAGAGGCCGCGAGCGCCTCAGCGCTCGTCAGCGACACGTCCTGGAGAGTGCCGACCTGCTGGCCGCCGGCCGTCACGGTGACGTTGACCTTGCCGTCACCAACAACGGACTGGCCCGGCGGAGCCGCGTGCGCGAGGGCAAAGCCGCCCGCGACTACTAGCGCTCCACCCAATACCGCGCCCGCCGACGCACGCTTCACGAGGTTCTGCATCTGTTATTTCCCTTTCAGTCAGGAAGCAACGGTCCAATCCCCCAACGGGCTGGCTGAACGACCCGTATCGGCGACAGCTTCGGTCTGTCGAACGCCTGCGGCGCCCGCGCTTCCGTCGGGGGATTTCCACGATTACCCCCGAACTCAAACCAAGATCGGAGAAAACCCAGGCAGAAAGACGAAACCGCCGGGCGTGTCGGACACCCGGCGGTTTTCGTCGATCGATCAGCGCTTGCTGTACTGAGGCGCCTTGCGGGCCTTCTTGAGGCCGTACTTCTTACGCTCGATGGCGCGGGGATCACGAGTGAGGAAGCCGGCCTTCTTCAAGGCGGGCCGGTCCTCGGGCTGCACCAGGATCAGCGCCCGCGCGATGGCGAGACGCAGCGCTCCGGCCTGACCGGACGGGCCGCCGCCATCGAGGTGGGCGTAGATGTCGAAGCTGTCCACCCGATCCACGGTCACCAGCGGAGCCTTGATCAGCTGCTGGTGCACCTTGTTCGGGAAGTAGGCCTCGAGGGTGCGCCCGTCCAGATGGAACTGGCCGGTGCCGGGTACCAGGCGCACCCGCACCACGGCCTCCTTGCGGCGGCCGACGGTCTGGATGGGGCGGTCGATGACGACTGGCTCACGCGGGGCCGCTTCGGTCTCGGCCACGGTTTCCGTGGTTTCAACGGTTTGCTCAACGGACTGAGTCACTGGGCCACCTGCTTGATCTCATACGGAACGGGCTTCTGGGCGGTGTGCGGATGCTCCGGTCCGGTGTAGACCTTCAGCTTCTTCTGGATCTGACGGCCGAGCTTGGTGTGGGGGATCATGCCGAGGATCGCCTTCTCGACGACACGGTCGGGATGCTTCTCCATCTCGCTGCCGAGAGAGCGCGCACGCAGGCCGCCGGGATAACCCGAGTGGCGGTAGGCGAACTTCTTCTGGAGCTTGTCGCCGCTGATGGCGACCTTGTCGGCGTTGATGACGATGACGAAGTCGCCACCGTCGACATTGGGTGTGAATGTCGGCTTGTGCTTGCCGCGCAACAGATTCGCTGCCGCGACGGCGAGCCGGCCGAGCACCACGTCGGTGGCGTCGATGACGTACCACGACCGCGTGGTGTCACCCGCCTTCGGCGTGTATGTAGGCACAGCGCTTACCTCTCCTTTTCGGTCCCCTCGGGGTTTCGAATCCCGGTGTGACCCGGGTGCCGGTCAGGCGTTGACGGCAGGGTGGTTCTCGGCGACCGACGTTGACCCGAGGACCCGTGCATACCGCACGCCAACGACGCAGCTTACCTGCGGGCGTCCGCGCAGGTCAAAACGCCTCCGTCGGGCTAGCCGATCAAGTTGAGGACGAAGTTCGCGTCGGTCTGGTTCGGCACGTTCGGGTCTACCTGGATGGTTCCGTTGCCGTGTGCGTTCTGGTAGACCCCGGTGCCACCGACTATCGATATCGGAGCCGTATCGCCGCGGACGAACAGCGCGGCGGTGTCGGCGATGCCCTGGACGACGATCTGGCCGCCCGCGAGGTTGAACGTACCGTTGCAGGCCTGCTGGCCGGCCTTGTCGCTGCCGGTCAGCGTGGTGCAGCTGCCACCGGTCGTTCCCAGGAATACGCCGCCGGGGCGGTCGAACAGATCGCCGGCGAAGATGAATTGGTCACCCGGCCCCGGTCCTGGGCCGCCGAGGTCCACCTGGTGCTGCACGGTGTCATGCTCGAAAAGGGTGAGCGTGGTGTCGGCGGCCGCGGTAGGCGCCAGCAGAGCGGTCATCGGAAGGGCGAGGCTTGCCACTGCTGCCCGTATCGCATATTTGCTCATCCCAGAGCTCCCCTTTAGCAACGGATAGTTAGCTGAACTTACGCCGGCGCCGAGCCGCGCATACCGCGTTTGAACGACGCAGGGAGGTCATGCTTGCCTCGTCAACCAATCGAGCAGACAAGCTCCCCCGACGCGTCGAAACGTCGGGGGAACTTGCGCCTGCGGGGCGATGACTAGCGGTAGTCGATGACGACACGGCCGTCGATCTGACCGCGTTCCATCCGGCCGAACACCTCGTTGATGTCGTCCAGGCTCGCGCTTTCCACCGTCGGATGGATCAGGCCGCGGGCGTAGAAGTCCAGCGCCTCGGCCATGTCCTGGCGGGTGCCGACGATCGACCCGCGGATCGTCAATCCCTTGAGCACGATGTCGAAGATCGGCGCAGGGAAGTCCCCTGGCGGGAGGCCGTTGAACACGATCGTCCCGCCGCGCCGCGCCAGCCAGATGGCCTGGCCGAAGGCCTGCGGGTGTACCGCGGTGACGAGCACCCCGTGCACACCGCCGGTGGCCTTCTGTACTTCGGCTACGACGTCGGACGTGCGGGCGTTGACCGCGATCTCCGCGCCCAGGCGTGTGGCGAGGGCGAGCTTGGAATCGTCGATGTCGACGGCCACCACCCGCAGGCCCATCGCGCGGGCGTACTGCACAGCGATGTGGCCCAGCCCGCCGATGCCGGAGATCGCCACCCACTGACCCGGCCGGGTGTCGGTGACCTTGAGGCCCTTGTAGACGGTGACGCCTGCGCACAGGATAGGCGCGACCTCCAACGGGTCCACATTCTCGGGGATGCGTGCCGCGTACGCGGTGTTCACCAGCATGTAGGAGCCGAAGCTGCCGTTGACGCTATAGCCGCCGTTCTTCTGGCTCTCGCACAGCGTTTCCCAACCGGTGCGGCAGTACTCACAGGTGCCACATGCCGACCACAGCCAGGCGTTGCCGACCTTGTCACCGACCTTGAGGTCGTCGACGCCCTCGCCGAGCGCGACGACGGTGCCGTAGCCCTCGTGGCCAGGAATGAACGGCGGTTGCGGTTTGACCGGCCAATCCCCGTGTGCGGCATGAAGATCGGTGTGGCAGACGCCGGAGGTCTCCAGTTTGACGAGCGCCTCGCCGTAGCCGGGCGTCGGGATTTCGAGCTCGTCGGCCTGCAGGGGTCCGCCGAATTCGGTGACAACGGCGGCACGCATGCTTTCGGTGGTATCCGACGCGACAGGGGCGCCAAGGGTCTGTGTCATTTCATCATTCCAATCGTGAAAGTGTGGTTGTTGAAGGGTCTTTGGTCCTGGCTTAGAAGAACCCTTGGGCCTTGTTGCCGTAGGAGACGAGCAGGTTCTTGGTCTGCTGGTAGTGGTCGAGCATCATCTTGTGGTTCTCACGCCCGATGCCCGACTGTTTGTAGCCGCCGAACGCGGCGTGCGCCGGGTAGGCGTGATAGCAGTTAATCCACACCCGACCCGCCTTGATATCGCGCCCGGCGCGGTAGGCGACGTTGCCGTCGCGGCTCCACACTCCGGCGCCGAGGCCGTAGAGCGTGTCGTTGGCGATGCTGATCGCCTCGTCGTAGTCGGTGAAGGATGTCACCGCCACTACCGGCCCGAAGATCTCCTCTTGGAAGATGCGCATATTGTTGTTGCCGGTGAAAACCGTTGGCGCGACGTAGTATCCGCCGCTCAGATCGCCACCGAGATCGGCGCGTTCGCCGCCGGTGATGAGCTTGGCTCCATCCCGCTTGCCGATATCGATGTACGACATGATCTTCTCCAGCTGGTCCTCGGATGCCTGAGCACCGATCATCGTCTCGGTGTCCAACGGGTCGCCCTGCCGTACCGCCTTGGTGCGGATCGCGGCCAGCTCGAGGAACTCGTCGTAGATGTCGGCCTGAATCAGACTGCGCGACGGGCACGTGCAGACCTCGCCCTGGTTGAGGGCGAACATCGTGAAGCCCTCGAGCGCCTTGTCCTGAAAGTCATCATGGTGGGCCAGGACGTCGTTGAAGAAGATGTTCGGGCTCTTGCCGCCCAGCTCCAGCGTCACCGGTATGAGGTTCTGCGACGCGTACTGCATGATCAGCCGGCCGGTCGTCGTCTCACCCGTGAACGCGATCTTGGCAATGCGTTTCGAGGATGCCAGCGGCTTACCGGCCTCGAGACCGAAGCCGTTGACGATGTTCACCACGCCCGGCGGCAGCAGGTCACCGATCAACGAGAAGAGGTAGAGAATGGATGCGGGCGTTTGCTCAGCGGGCTTGAGCACCACGGCATTTCCGGCCGCGATGGCCGGTGCCAATTTCCAGGTGGCCATCAGGATCGGGAAGTTCCAGGGGATGATCTGGCCGACCACGCCGAGTGGTTCGTGGAAGTGATAGGCGACAGTTTCGCCGTCGATCTGGGACAGCGAACCCTCCTGTGCGCGGATTGCGCCGGCGAAGTACCGGAAGTGGTCCACCGCCAGCGGGATATCGGCGTTCAGCGTCTCGCGCACCGGCTTGCCGTTGTCCCATGATTCTGCGACGGCGATGGATTCGAGGTTTTCCTCGATGCGGTCGGCGATCTTGTTGAGAATCACCGCCCGTTCCGCGGCGGTCGTCTTACCCCAGGCCGGCGCGGCCGCGTGCGCGGCGTCGAGCGCCTTGTCGATGTCGGCTTCATCGGAGCGGGGTATCTCGCAGAACGCCTGCCCGTTTACCGGGCTGGCATTCTCGAAGTAGCGGCCGGCCGTAGGCGCGACCCACTCCCCGCCGATGTAGTTCTCATACCTGGGTTGAAAGGACATCAGTGAGCCTTTGGCACCCGGTCGCGCGTACACGGTCATGTGCATTTCTCCTGCCTTCGCGACGTAAATGTGTCGGACGTCACTGAAGGTAGGTTTCGGACCGTTGCAGCACGGTTGCACGACGTTGCAACCGCCGGCACGGCTAGGCCAGGTCGAGATCCAGCCCGGCGAGGTGGCCACGGGCCTGTGCGCGCATGACCGAGCCTGGCGCGGCGTGGTTGTACAGCACCCGCCAGCAGTCCCGGTCGTCACGGCCCTCGGGCAGCTCGAGCCAACGACGAAGTAGCGCAAGGTTTCCCGACGACAGCACCGCGCCGCGCATGCTCGCGCTGAGTTCGGTGCGGAGCCGAGCAATTCCAGGCGAGACCGACTGCGGGAGGAGCCCTCCGGTGTAGTGGGTTAGTGCGCGGTCGACTTCGCCGGCCTGCAGGGCGTCGAAGACGTCGCTGACGTCACTGGCGATCGGTGTCAGCAACCGGTACGGGCGAGAATCGATGTACTGGGCGCCGATGACACGGCGGAGTCGGGACATCTCGGCGCGGATCGTCACGACGTCGAGGTCCTTGTCGTCGAGGAGCATCGCGAGGTGGTCGGCGCTGAGGCCTTCGGGGTGGCGATTCAGCAACACCAGGATGTCGGCGTGCCGGCCGGTCAGCGTGCTGGTTTGAGGTTGGCCGTGGTCATCGGTCATCTGCCAGCGCGGCCGGTCGGCACCGAGCACCGTCAGGCGTGCGGTGGTCGGCTCGGCGACAACGGGCTGGCTGATCCGCAACAGAGCGAGGTGGTTCTCCACGGCGACGGCGGTCGCGCGGACCAGGGCCAGCGTCTGCGGCGACGCGACCTGGGTTCCGCCGGTGAGGTCGATGGCGCCGAGGAGTGTTCCGGTGGCGGGGTCGTGCACGGGCACCGCAGTGCAGCTCCACGGCTGGACGATTCGGGAGAAGTGCTCGGTCCCGCGGATCTGGAGTTCGGCGTCGAGGGCGAGCGCGGTGCCGGGCGCGTTGGTTCCGGTGCCTCGCTCACTCCAGTCGGCGCCGGGCACGAAGTTCATCCGTTCGGCCTTGCGGCACGCGTTCCGATCACCCTCGACCCACAGCAGGGTCCCGTCGGCTGCGGTGACGGCGACGACGACGCCGGCGTCGGTGGCGTCATCAACCAGCAGGCGGCGGATGACGGGTAGGGCGGGTGCCAGTGGATGAGCGGCGCGCATACGCTCCAAGGCAACTGTTACGGCGGGCTGGGCGCCACCTAGGTCGGGGTCGACGCCGGTGGCCAGACTGCGGCGCCAGCTCTCGGCGACGACACGACGCAGCGGGGTGGAGTCCAGATCGACCTGCCCGGCGACGAAGAGTTCATGCACGGCACGCAGCGTCGATGGCGACAGCCGGGCCGATGCCCGGCCGCCCGAAGTCTTCGACAGTCTCACCGGCGATCACGCTCCTCGCGCGTAGCCAATTTCTGCAGGCTGACGCGCGTGGCCGCAACATTAGCCCAATCTCAGCAGGTGTGCGGCAGGGACTTTTGGCCCTTCCCGCGCCGAGTTCTGCACAGGGGCTGTCAGGTCTGCCCGGGGACAGCCATGGTGCAGACCTCGACGAAAGCAAACATAGGGAAACGCCCGATTCCTTTCCGGAGGAAGCAACCTACCGTCTGATCTGACGCACTCCGGAGTTTCCTGGATCGTCTCCCCACAGTTCAAGATCACAATGGAGTGAAGATGTTTCGTGTTCTGACAGCAGCGGTGTTCGTTTGCTTGGCTGCCGCTATTGGTGCGGCTCCAATCGCTAGTGCTGCCGGCCCATACAACAACTGCAGCCAAGCCAAGGCAGACGGCGTCTGCAACATCACCCAAGATTCGCCCTACTACCTTGCAAAACTCGATCGCGATGGGGATGGCGTCGCCTGCGAGTGCTGACCGCTCCCTAGGCTCGGCGACCAAGGACGCGCTGGAGTTCGGCGCGGTTCGCCCACAGAGGATGCCGCAGATTTTCAACGACCTCCTCCCGCAGAGTTCCGGGCTGGAATAGGTGGGCTATCGCAGTCACCGCGACGCCGGCTGGCACGCCGATCACTCCCACCCGCCCCCGTCTCGTAACGACTGCCGCGGCGACACTTCCTAACACGACAACGTCCCCGATTGTCGACACGGCGCTTGTGATGCTGTTCTCGTGACGGCTCATGAACCGATCGCGATAAGCCTCATAGGATTCAGTCATCGGACCCCCTTCAGAACAGGGCGCACCCCGCTGTCACAAAGGCTACTTAGTCACCTTCGGGCTGGTATCTGATTGCCACTGTTCAAGCGGCAAACCTTGCGGGTGCAAGCGCACAAGACTGTGCGGTCCCGAGGGCTCCCCTCCCTACGGGACCGCACAGGGCTTGTCGGGGCTAGGCGCCCCAGGCGTTCGCGGCGGTGCGATCGGTGGCCGCGACGTCGTCCGAGCCGTCGCGCACGGCGTTTCCAAGACTGAACAAGATGTCGTTGAGCGCGGCGGTTGCCTGTTCCCAGCGCGTCTGCTCCACGCGATAGGCCTCCGCCCCTTCCCGCGTCCAGACCTGTTGCAGCGGCGCGATCTGCGTCCGTAGCTCGTCGAGCGCCGCGTTCAACCGCGCGGACGTGGTGTGGATGTCCTGCCGCACCGTGTATTCAATTTCGTCGAAGTTGTACGACAGCACATGGTCCATGTCCAAGCTCCTTACAGGTTGGTGGCGACGGAACCGATTTGATGCGAATGGCTTTCGCCGGCCTCGCGCAAGGTTCGCTCGTTATAGCGAATGTTCACCGCGATGCGCTGCAGTGCAGCGTGGAGTTTCATCGACTCGCCATTCCATCGTTCGACGACGTCTCGGAAACGGGCGGCAGCGACACCTCCCCACACCGACGGCGGCACACTGCCCATCCGGCCGATGAAGGACTGCAGCATCGCGCGGATCTCCTCATTGCGCGCATCCGTCTTGCCTGCAACGGCTGCCATGAGGTCGAAATCGGTGGTGAGCGGGCCGCCGCCTGGTGTCGTCATCAGGATCCTTCCGTGTGTCCGTGGCCGATATGAAGGTTGGACGCGATTGCGTCGGATTCGGTTCCATTGGCGGCAAAGTTTTTCAGAACACCGCGTGAGCGGACCGAACCGCCTGATCGCAGGCCTGCCGCACCGCATCTTCGTGTCCTGGTGCGCTCTGGCAGCCGATGGCAATTCGCAGCGAACAGTCGATCAGCACCACCCACAGGATGCGATGGTCCGGGCGTATCTCGCGATACGACACCACGGGTTCGTCCGCTCGACTGTCGGACGGATTGAACTCGACGAATACACCGTCGGGCTGCTCGCTCAGCGCGCCGCGCAACGACGCTGCCACCTGCTCGAGCGACTGATGCGGTACCAGTTGCGACTGCGTGACGTGCACGACGATATCCGAGTCATTCGGCGAAACCACCTGCACCCGTGCCGATCCGGGTCCCGACGTCACGCGTCGGATAACCCATTGCGCCGGCACCATGACACCAACACGTCCCTCGACCAACAGCGTCATCGGCATGCTGTCAGCAGACGGTCGACCGTCGTCCCGCACCGCGAATCCACCGCACAAAACTGCAGCCGATAAAACTGTGCCGGCCAAGACGGCCGTTGTGCGCCCGCCGCGGTTGGCCGACGGACTGGCATCGTCGCGGGTCTCGTCCTGTGATGACGGTGCCTCGACGCTGCGTCGTACCCAATCCCGATCGGCGATCGTGACGGCAACCCCATTGGCCCGCAGGCGATCAGCGACCATCGCGGCGAACAGACATGCGCCCGCGACACCATCTGGGCTATCCACCACGACCGCCATCGATCCGGGAATCTTCGCCAAAACCGCTTCCACGTCTTCACGCGCCACCACCTGGATGTCGCCTACAGGCGGGGACACGATCACGAACTCCGGTGCGATCTCCACCACCGTCGTCAACCGATCAGATCGTCCGTCCCGAAGCACCTGCGCCCGTCGCAGCACCACAACCTCGTTCGCGAAGGTGCTCGCAGCGTCGCGGATACGCTCCACGCGAGAGGATCCCCACCATGTCGGACAAACAAGCAGGATCGTTTCGGCAGAACCGCCAACAACGTCGTGCAGGACCGTTCGCCACACATCGGTGACGACAACGGGGCGGTCGTCGATCAAAGTCAGTTCGTCGTCAATGCCGTCAATGCCGGCCGAAACCCACTCCGCGTCCGCACAGCAGGGGCCTCGAACTGTTGTCGGGCCGACCTCGACGACAATTCCAGTCATGGCGGATCGGTCCACGCCACCTGGATGAGCTGATCGGGATGTCCGCGCGTGATGAGGGTCCCCCGCCCCGGCGGTTGTGCCGACGGCCGGACAGAACCCAGCAAAATCCCTTCGTCTGGGCTGGCGCTCATCATCAAACCCATACAGCCCAGGTCGCGCAGCCGCGCCAGAACCGGATCGAACATCGCCCGCGCGGCTCCGCCCGAGCGGCGGGCCACGATGACATGCAGACCAAGGTCTTTGGCATGCGGCAGGTAGTCCGCCAGCGGTGTCAACGGGTTCCCTGTGGCGCCGGCGACGAGGTCGTAGTCGTAGACGACGAGGTATATCTCGGGACCAGACCACCACGAGCGACTGCGCAACTGTTGCTGCGTCACATTCTCACCGGGCATCCGCGCCGCAAGCCGTTCGAGTAGAACGGGAACGCGCGCTGTCAGCGTCGAGGCCGATATCGCGTAGCCGCCGAGGTGTACCGACTCAACAACCCCCAGCAACGTCCGGCGAAAGTCGACGATCTCGATCTGCACCGCGCCGGACGTGTTGGTCCGGACGAGCTCGCGACACAGCAGCCGCAAGACCGACGTCTTGCCGCATTCGGCTTCGCCAAGAACGACCAGATGCGGCTGCGCAGCGAAATCCAGGACCACTGGCTGCAATTCGCGCTCGCCGAGACCGACGACGACCTGCGTTGCGGCGTGGGTGCGGCCGGACGCGGCCACGGTGCGGTGAGGGACTTGCACAGGGAGGAGTTCGATCGGAGGTGCGCAACGCCCGACCAATCGGGCGGTCATCGGCTGCCCCGCCAACCGGGGCAGCGCGATCACCATCTCCTTTCCATCGCGCGTGATACCCCGTCCCGGCGGCATCGGGGACAGCTGGCGAGCACGCCTGCGATCCATCTCGGAGTCGGCGGGGTCGCCCAGCCTCAGTTCGACGCGCGTGCCGATCTGGTCTTTCAGTGCCGGTCGCAACTCAGCCCAGCGGGAGGCTGTCACGACAACGTGCACACCGAACGAAAGTCCCTGAGCGGCAAGGGCGATAACCCTTTGCTCAAGAATCTCGAAGACTTGGCGCAGTGTGGCCCAGCCATCGATAACCAGGAAGACGTCGCCGAATGGATCGTCCGTGACCGCCGTATCACCGTCGGTAAGTAGGTGGCGGTAGGCGGTCATCGAGTCGATGCCGAGGCGGCGGAAGCGGGCTTCCCGCGTCTGCATGATTGATTCCATTTCCGCGATGGTGCGGCGGCACAGGTCGACATCGGACCGTCCCGCCACCGATCCCACATGCGGTACGTTCCGCAGCGACGACAACGCTCCGCCGCCGAAGTCCAGGCAGTAGAACTGAGCCACCGACGGGTCGTGAGTGGCCGCGATGGCCATCAGCAGCGTGCGCAGCGCCGTCGACTTACCCGCTTGTGGTGCGCCCACAATCGCGACATTTCCTGCCGCTCCGGCCAAGTCGACCATCAGCACATCGCGGCGTTGATGGTACGGAGAATCCACCATGCCGATCGGTACAGCTAGCGGACGATCCAACCCAGCGGTGGAGATGAGAATGTCGAGCGTCGGCGACTCATTCAGGGGCGGCAGCCATACCCGATGCGCCGGTGTGCCGTGGCCCGCCAATCTGTTCAGCACGGTGTCCATCAGGGTGCGCGTCGGAGCACCGGTCTGGTCGGGCGCCCGTTCGCGACGCTCGCTCACCCGGCCGGCGGCCGCTGCGGTGAACGCTCGCGACGTGACCGCTGCGTCGGGATGCTGCATGATCCTCGCCCGCTCGTGTGGCGTCGACACAAATGCGGTTTGGAATCGCACCAACTCGCCAGCCGCGATCTTCAAATACGCGGCGCCGGGCGAGCTGGGTAGGTGGTACGCATCAGGCACTCCGAGCACTGCGCGGGACTCACTGGCGGAGAAGGTCTTCAGGCATATCCGGTAGGAGAGATGTGTCTCCAACCCGCGCAGGCGTCCCTCGTCGAGCCGTTGGCTAGCGAGCAACAGATGCATGCCCAGCGAGCGTCCCTGCCGTCCGATCGCAACAAACAGCTCGGCGAACTCGGGGTGCTGACTGAGCAATTCGGAGAACTCGTCGACCACGATGAACAGCGCGGGTAGCGGCGGCATGGTGAGGCCTTGGGACCGGGCGTCTTCATACTCGGCCACACTGGCGAAGTGGCCCGCGGCCCTGAGCAGTTCCTGACGACGGTTCATCTCACCGGCAAGCGCATCCTGCATCCGCGCGACGAGATGTGCCTCGTCTGCCAAATTGGTGATGATGGCCGACACATGACGGACCCGGTCCAGGCCGAGAAACGTCGCACCGCCTTTGAAGTCGACCAGCACCAAGTTGAGCTGCTCCGGGGAGTGGGTCAAGGCAAGGCCGAGGACCAGCGTCCGCAGGAACTCTGACTTGCCGGACCCGGTGGCGCCGACCACGAGGCCGTGCGGGCCCATGCCGTGCTGGGCGGACTCCTTGATGTCCAGGTGGACCGCGGTGCCGCCGTCACCCAGACCGATGGGG